>JBCBZL010000409.1:0-3170 GCA_039815385.1 Cyanobacteria bacterium P01_A01_bin.114 | reverse complement strand
TACTCAAAGTCATTCTAAAAGCCACGTATGACGCCCCTCTAAATTTTTGGCTCTGCGAAATTGAACATAAATGGAGTATGGAGTTTTTAGGCGAAGACGCTTCTCTTGATCAAGAGCTTGTGCAATTACAAGCAAAAGTTCGAGACAGTATTGATCAGAGGTTTCAAGACCGCAAAAATTCCATTGATAAAGACATGCACTATTGTCTAGACCGAAACGCAGCGGTGAACAAACTCGCCGATCTCTTTGAAAAAGAGACGCAAATCAGCCGAGAGACGCAGCTGGGTGATTTTATGATTGAGCTGCTCAAGGCTGAGGCTGAAGAACGCTTTGCAATGCGGCTAACCCGGCAGCTCAAATCCTCTTCCGCCTAAAATCAGCAGCCCCATTCCCGCGCTCCATCGCCCTCACCCTGTGGCACAATTAACGGGTTGATTTGGGAAGGGCGGTTGAACCCTGGGGCTATGACTAAATTTGTATTTGTTACTGGCGGCGTGGTTTCGAGTATTGGTAAAGGCATTGTGGCAGCTAGCCTGGGGCGTCTGCTCAAATCCCGCGATTACTCAGTCTCAATTCTTAAGCTAGACCCTTATATCAACGTAGACCCCGGCACTATGAGCCCGTTTCAGCACGGCGAGGTATTTGTGACTGAGGACGGCGCTGAGACCGATCTTGATTTGGGCCACTATGAGCGCTTTACCGATACCTCAATGTCGCGGCTTAACAGCGTCACCACGGGTTCGATCTACCAGGCTGTCATTAATAAAGAACGTCGCGGCGACTACGAAGGGGGGACTGTTCAAGTCATTCCCCACATTACCCATGAAATTAAAGAGCGCATTCATCGCGTTGCACGCAACCGCAACCCCGACGTGGTGATTACCGAAATCGGCGGCACCGTTGGTGATATTGAGTCGCTGCCGTTTTTAGAAGCGATTCGCCAGTTTCGAAAGGACGTAGGCCGACAAAACGTGATCTACATGCACGTCACCCTAATTCCCTGGATACCGGCGGCGGGGGAGGTCAAAACTAAGCCTACCCAGCACTCTGTCAAGGAGCTGCGCTCTATCGGCATTCAACCCGATATCCTTGTCACCCGCTGTGAAAAGCCTGTCGAAGACCACATCAAAGAAAAGGTCTCTAATTTCTGTGATGTGCCTGTGCAGTGTGTGATTCCAGCCACTGATGCCCGTAGCATTTATGAGGTGCCCTTGCGGCTTGAGAAAGAAGGACTGGCCGAGCAGGCCCTAGAGTTGCTACATCTAGAACAGCGGGCTCCTGATTTGAGCGGCTGGTCTACCCTGGTTGAGCGGCTCTACGGCCCCACTAAAAAGCTCGAAATTGCCATTGTGGGGAAATATGTCAGTCTAAGCGATGCTTACCTTTCGGTCGTAGAAGCGCTGAGGCATGCTGCGATCGCAGTGGATGCCGACCTCAAGATTCGCTGGGTCAGCTCCGAAGACATCGAAGTCAAAGCGCCCGGCGTGTTTCTTGAAGGGGTCCACGGCGTTGTTGTCCCCGGCGGCTTTGGCAGCCGTGGCATTGAGGGCAAAATTCGCACCGTTCACTACCTCAGAGAAAAGGGTATTCCCTTTCTCGGGCTGTGCCTAGGGATGCAATGTGCTGTGGTGGAGTGGGCACGCAACATTGCCAACCTAGATAGCGCAAACAGTTCTGAAATTAACCCTGAAACCAGCAACCCGGTGATCAACCTGCTGCCTGAGCAAGAAGACGTAGTTGATCTAGGCGGCACCATGCGGTTGGGGCTTTACCCCTGCCGTTTAGAGCCCAACTCCCTGGCTCGCCAGCTCTATCAAGAAGAAGTGGTTTATGAACGGCACCGCCATCGGTACGAGTTTAACAACGCCTACCGCAACCTCTTCTTAGAAACCGGCTACAAAGTCAGCGGCACCTCCCCCGACGGGCGACTGGTCGAGATTATTGAACATTCAGACCATCCGTTCTTTATCGCCAGTCAGTTTCATCCAGAGTTTCAATCTAGGCCCAATAAACCCCACCCCCTGTTTTTCGGCCTGGCAGAGGCCGCCCTCACCTACGCTAAACAGTCTGGGCAAATGGAAATTGCTGAGCTACAGCCGCCGCAAGAGGTCAGCTCAGTTTGACATGGATGCTTATATAGACGCTGCGTCCAACTACAGCTCCGTCAATCGATTCCACAGCCGGTAGTCTACCCGGTCCTTAGGCACGATATAGCCATTTTCTTCAACAGACATATCTCCCATGCCAGTAAATTCTTCAACCGAGGACTTGCTCAAGTCGATATAGGTCGCCCCCTGCTGTAGCCGAGTTCCTGGCTTCAGTATTGGGATGGCCTGTAGCGCTTGCTTTTCCAACTTGCCCAGACGACTGTGCAGCGCCTCGATGTCGTCAGCAGTCTGCTCAAAGCGACCCGGCTCGATGGTGCCAGGCCCATCATTTTGACCCGCTTTCGGGTTTGGGTTCAGATCTTCTTTGAACGCTTCACCAATCGGGTCGTTGGGATACCCAGTTCTTTGCTGCTGAGCCATGAAAGAGACCTCATAACTATCCGTCATCAGCGTACAAAAAACGGCTCGTTCCGGTGTCTATCAAATGTCAATTACATAGCCGAAAATCAAGATTAAAATTCCGGTAAATAGAGCTGTACCTGGTGAGCGAAATTAGTTTTTTAAGGGTCTAGCACCAGCGCTAAATTTTTGTCGGTTGAGGTGACCTGATCTTGCCAGCGCCAACGGTTGCTATAGCTATCGAAGAGCTCGGTGGTTTCTTTGCCAGTTAGTAATACAGCACAGGTAACTGCTAAGGAATAGAGATCAGATGCTGGGAATACCTGACCACCAGTAATCTGCTCTGGAGGGCCATAGCCTGTAGTGTAGATGCCGGTTGATCGAGTCGATGATGCGGCTCCTGTGACCTGTTTGACTGCACCAAAATCTAACAAATACAGCTGATTATCAACTGTTTTCATGATGTTAGACGGTTTAATGTCGCGGTGAATCGCTCCGTTTTTATGGACAAAATCTAGAACTTTTAAGATCGAAATCAGAATTGCTTTGACTGCCCCTTCTGGTAGAGGGCCGCGGCGCTCCAATATTTGCTCTAGATCTTCGCCATCGATAAATTCTTGGACCAAATAGAAGTACTCTTCGTCTTGCCCCGATGAGGGAGAC
>JBCBZL010000337.1:0-5151 GCA_039815385.1 Cyanobacteria bacterium P01_A01_bin.114 | reverse complement strand
TGTTCTTTACTTACGCAACGTTGTGGAACTCCGGTACGCAGGGTTTGAATTTATCCTGCGTTGCTGGGGTGCTGGGGTGCCGGGGTGCTGGGGTGCTGGGGTGCTGGGGAGCTGGGGCGCTGGGGAGCAGGGGAGCAGGGGAGCAGGGGAGCTTTTGATGTGATTGAGAAGCAATACAGGGGCTACCTGTAGCCGAATGCTGACGATCTAAGATGAGGCTATAGCTTGCACTCACCCTATCCCCCCATCTCCCCATTCCCCTACAATGACTCAATATCGGTTCTCAGGCAGATATTCGCCTCTCAGGTAAGTATTCGCTTTTCAGGGAGTTCAACAGCCCATGGTTAGCGCCCTCACACCTCCTAAATTTGTGCAAGGTGAAAGGCGTGTTGCCTTGCATAATCTCAACTGGGCACAGTACCAGCAGATTTTGGTAGCCCTGCCCCAGTCTCGTGGGGCGCATCTGACCTATGATCTCAGTCTTTAGCCATAAAGTCATCGGAGAAAGCAGCAAATAGTTCTAGCGCGTTTGTGAGGGGAGGACCTACGGGACCTACTGGGGTAATGATTAAGCGATCGCCCTGCCGCTCAATTTCGTATTCGATGTCCAACTGCTCGAACTGCAGCTCTTTTGGAATCCGAACGACTTGTGAGTTCCCACTTTGAAAAACGCGAATACGCATAGTAACTGCCCTATCGAGAACTTGGCATGTGCATTGTATGTACTGTCCAGTCGAATGCCGCGCGTCAGCCCTGCATAGCTTTATATAGTTCCGTCAGCAAATCCTTATGGTTTTTCCATTCGCTGACTTCTCCGCTTTTATACACTTTGGCAATAAACGGGGAAAGGTTCTCACGGGCAAATTTCCGCATCGTCGGAAAAGCCTTGCGAAATACTGCAATCATATCTTCCCCAGGTAGGTTTTGAGCCACCAGCACAAACATTCTGATGTTGGCACTCGCCACCGCTAATCGCTCAGACGTGCGCTTGGCAATGTTGCCATCTTTGGTCAATACCACCCAGCCTCGTTCACCAACTTCCGGCAGCCAGTCCTCATCCTGGGCACCTTGAGGAAAATGATCATCATGAATTTCAACCGTAATACCCGATGCCCTCAGTGCATTTGCTAAACGGACACTGCCCAAACAGCGATCAATAAAGAAAACGGGTTTTTGCAGTTCCGTCATGCCGCCTTAGGCAGTTCACAACGAATAGCTTCTTCGATTTGAGGACGATCGCAACGGTAATCTTCGGCCAAATCATCAATCGAGTCTCCGGCCCGATAACGCTCTGCCAAGATACTAGTTGGAATTCCTGTCCCTTCAATGACTAAACGCCCAAACGCAATTCGTGGGTCAATCACCACAATGCGCGGGTTATTTTCCTCATGGGTACGGGTAAACGGATAGAGCTTAATAGCCAACCCCTTATCATCAGGTTCAATCCGTTCCAGATGCGTTTTGAGAGATGCCTTCAGTTCAGTTTGCCCTGCGGTTGAAGCGTTGATGAGTTTCCCATAACGCTCAATAAACAGATCAACGCCATCAGTCTGAAATTCTGCATGGGCTAAAGGATGAGAAATGCGTGAGCTCTCTTCAAGATAGTCAAGGGCATTACGAACTTTATCCAGATCAATATTGTGGTGCTGACGAATTGCCCGCAGCACATGCACTTCTACCATATTTGTGAAAGACAGTAGCCTCGGCTTCCGCTCAGGAATCGGAATCAGCGGTAAAAAAAAGCCATTACCATCAGCCTTAGGATACTTGCGCCCCACCGTCCAAGAGCGAATCGTTGCTGCCGGAATCCGCAAATACTGGGCCGCATCTCCAATGGAGTAAGTCGGTATATTTCTAGGATCTAGGTCGCCATAAAGCTTACCCATGAATTTACCCTCCCATGCAATCCAGTTAAGACGGTGAATAGCAGTGAGCGCTTTTCACCTTTCTATTTAATTAATTATCCCGTCAGTTAAAGTGCTCTACAACTCTGATGTTATCAATCTTAGGTAGAGCTAACTGTTATGCAAAGCGGGTGGGGGGAATCGAACCCCCATCATTAGCTTGGAAGGCTAGGGTTTTACCACTAAACTACACCCGCGTTGTATATAAGCTTAACTTCTGATAAGCCTATACCAGGGTAGCACAGCTCATTCAGCAACGCTGATCCATACCAATTTTGAGGCCACGCCGATTTTAAGGATTCGCTGGGCTGACTGTCACCGTCAGGTAGTAGGCGTCGGTCAGTGCCGGAGCTCCGCCTGACCTGGCTGGGATGAATCGAAAATCAGATGCGCGCACCAGGCAAACTGCAAAGGCTTCGGCCTGGTTGAGCGCGCTGTCTTGGAAGCGGGCTCCTACGATAGTGGCATCTTCGATGACGCCTGCTCTGTTGATAATGACTTGGATATCAAAATCCTGACTGGTGGGGGGAACTTTGCCCGGACAGTTGTACTGAGATAGGGCAATTGCCCGAGATTGATTTGGCCCAGGTGGAAACTCTGGGGGGCTATCGGGTAAATCAGACACCTGATTGGCGGGCAGCTGCAGAAGGCTGCCGAATCTGACGAACACTTCACTTTCAGGATTTAGCTGATTGTTGGGAGACGGAGGATCGAGATCTTCTGGGCCTAGGTCAGGTAGAGGGCCTACATCCTCTGCAGCAGGGCTGTCAGTAGAACCGTTGGTTTCTCTGTTACGCCCCGGCTGCGTACCGTCGTTAGCGCCCGCTTCAGGGACAGGGGCAGGCGTCTCTGAGACAGCAGGTGCCTTTGTCTCAGGATCGGCTGAGTCTGATGAGGGAACAGGGGTGTTGCCTTCTGCAGGGGACTCATTTGCGCGGCTAGTCTCCGCTGTCTCTGCGGGAGCTTGACTGGCCGAAGGTGACGGATTTGAGGATGTAGAGCCTGGCTGGGCAGCGTCCTCTCCCTGGGTGGGCTCGGCTTCGGCGGGTTGCTCTGGCGTAGTGTCGGTCGCGATCGCAGGCTGGGACTGCAGCGTTTGTTCGAGTTCTAGCAGCTCGACAGGGACAGTCACTGTAGTGATTTCAGGGGCGGCTGGGCGCACAATCCGGATAAATAGAGGCAGGGCCATGGCTAGAAGCCCCAAGTGAAATAAAACGGACAGCCCTACCAAAATCGGCCACAGCAAGGGAGGATCCTGATGCTGGGGCCAGGGCAGCTCAGCTGTAGGTTTTGAGGCCACCATGCGATCGCAAAAATCCCCATTCACGCAGACAACTCCCTCAACCTAGCACTTTCGCAGGCGTATCTGACCTAAGATAGGGTCGCCAGAGAAGGATTCAGGCAGGAGGCATCCGAGCCGTTAGCAGCAGCACCGGGCTCAATTTTGATATTAAAGGTGAGAACCGTTTCATCAACCCCCTTGAGCGAGAGCGGGCTCGCCTTAATGATGTCATTTTCATCCAAATAGTCGGCCACCACCGCAGAGACCAAAATACTTTCAACATCGGCTGCCTCTTGGATACGCGAGGCAATATTCACAGTGGGGCCAACGGCGGTGTAATCAGACCGTTCTTTACCGCCAAACATCCCCACGACAGCAGTACCCTGGTGGATGCCGCAGCGAAATTTAACGGTGGGAATGCCCTGCTCGGCCCATTTTTGGTTGAGGGTGTCGAGGGCCGCGTACATTTGTCGCGCGGCCGCGATCGCCCGGCTGACCTGCTCGTTAGGGGTCAGGTCTTCGGGGGCACCAAACAGAGCCAGCACAGCATCTCCGACAAACTTATCCACCGTGCCCCCGTTGGCAAAAATGACTCGCGTCATGGTCTCTAGATATTCATTGAGCAGCTGAGCGACCCGTCGCGATCGCAGCGTATTCGAGAGCTGGGTAAAGCCCACAATATCGCTAAACAAGACGGTCACCAGTCGGGGCTCAGGCTGCAAATTGAGCTGGAGGTCGCCCTGGGCGGCTTTGCCCACTAAGGCAGGGGGCAAAAATCGCTGTAAAACTGACTCAGTCAGGTATTGATTGAGCTCGGCAATGCGCCGCTCGTTGGCTTTGAGGGCCAGTAAATTACGCACCTCGGCAAGCAGCTCACGGTTTTTAAAGGGCTTAGACAAGTAAGCATCAGCCCCCTGCTCAACCCCTTCCAGGCGAGTGTCATCATCGACTTTAGCCGTCAACAAAATCACGGGAATGCTCTGTAACCGTGGGTCCCGACGAATTCGCTGAATCAACTCTAGCCCCGAGACTAGCGGCATCATTAGGTCGGTAACAATTAGATCAGGGCAACGGGTTTGGGCCATTTTCAGACCCGCCGCTCCGTTTTGGGCCATCGAGACCTGATAGCCTTGCTGCTGCAAAACCTGCGAAACGTAGGTGCGTAGATCAGGGTTGTCGTCAACGACCAAGACATGCCCGTCTACAGGCGTTGCATCGGTCGCTGCATCAGACGCTGTATCAAACTTTGGAGCAACCGGAGGCAGTGTCTCAGCAGGCAGCTCGAGCTCGGCAGACTCATTTTGCAGGTCGGCCAGCTCAACGGCAGCCCGCGTTTTTTCGACCTCAATTCTAGTTTCAACGACCCGGTCAGGTGGTAGGTGCTCTTTACCTGTGAGCAGCTCAATGGTGAAGGTCGTTCCAGCCCCGTAGGTTGAATCGACCCGAACCTTCCCACCGTGAAGATCGACCAGTTCTTTAACGAGGGCAAGGCCGAGCCCTGTGCCTTCATATTGACGACTGGCTGAGCCATCAGCCTGACGAAATCGCTCAAACAAATGGGGAAGCTGGTCGTCACGAATGCCAATGCCCGTATCTTGAACCTGTAAACGGCAGCGACCGTCAGTGGCCTCCAGTTTGACCCAAATCGAGCCCCCCGACTGCGTAAATTTCATCGCATTCGAGAGCAGGTTATACAGCACCTTGTCAAACTTCTCTAGGTCAAGATAAACCGATGGGCAAGGAAGAATATCGGTCTTGAGGGCGAGATTTTTGCGATCGCAATAAGCCTCAAACGCACTGACAATATCGCCCAGAAAACTCGCCAGGTTGCAAGGCCGAAAGGTAGCCTCCATCAAAGTCGAAAGTTTCATTTCCAGAGAGAGAAGCAAAGTGCGGATCCGATTTTAGCTCTCCGAGCACTGGGCAGAGCGTAGGGTCAGCGTTTGAGTCCAGGACAAGAGATCC
>JBCBZL010000022.1:0-27629 GCA_039815385.1 Cyanobacteria bacterium P01_A01_bin.114 | reverse complement strand
GGCAATTTGAGCAGCTTTCCAAACTGACTCCCTCGTAATTTTTGATACAGATTGCCCAATCATTCCAATTCTTATTTTTAGGAATTGTTTTCCCCAACCTATCCCCAAGCTTTCCACAATTCGCGGGTGATTTTCCACAGGTTTTCCACAGGTTTCCACGAGGACTCTGACCTCTCGCTGGTTTTCTGGAATTTGGTGAACTGGCTCAGAATTATGAGAGTAGTGCCTGTTTTGATTAACTTTGGTAACAAAAAGGAGTTGAAAGCATTGCTTTTTCGTTGTGGCTTTCAGTTTGAAAAACGCTTTTCAAAGAATTTCAACATTGACAAGGCCACCCCTCCATCCGCACAATGATTCGACCACCCATCGGAAACGCCTGCCAGGATTCCCTGGTTTCTATCTAGGACAGGGCTTTCGGGCCTGTTCTAGATATTGTCTGGCGCTAGTTTCGTGTGCCTAACACTAGCTGCTTTCTGAAATCTTTTTCACTCCGTCTTTAAAGTGCTGCAACTATTGAGGTCTCCAATGAAAGTGACTGTGAGTATTCTGGCTGAGATTCCTGAAGAGCTCCATGAGTCTCTTAAGAGCTTTTTAGAAACCCATCCGACCTGGGATCAAGATCGGGTTTTCTCAGCGGCACTCTCACTGTTTTTGTTGCAAAACGGTGAGAGCGATCGCCGAGCATCCAGAGTTTATCTAGATGCCCTCTTTAATTACGCGGCTTAGCTATCAGCTAGTAGGTTGTCAAGCTTAAAATTTTGGTCAGGCGAGGCGAGTGGGTGAGTGGGTGATGGTTCAATTCAACGATGACTTTTTAGGCATGGTTTTTTTGGCAACCTGCTTAAGCTATCTTGGGTATTATGTCTACATAAACTATTGACCCAAAATCATTAGGTCAGTAGATTAAGACAGCACTCAAAAGTGACCAAGATTATGTCTGCTTATCCTGCAAATACGCCTGCTCCCTCTCGGGCAGTGACGCAGGAGGCTAAAGCACTGAAGCAAGTTTTTCAGGCGATTACCCTAGACAGCTGCCCGAAGGTTTACAACTTCCATATGCACACCTGCTGCTCCGACGGCAAACTCACCCCGGAGGAGCTAATGTCTCAGGCGACTGACTTGGGGCTTGCAGGGCTCGCTATTACTGACCATCACAATATTCGAGGCTATCTCAAGGCGCGACGTTGGATGGAAGATTGGCGCTGGCGCAACCCCTCCTCCTGGCGCGCTGTCTCGTCTAGCGTTCAGCAAAAACGGCTTCAGCTGCCTCGACTATGGGTGGGTATTGAGATTAATGCGACCCTGCTAGAGCGAGAGGTCCATATCCTTGGGTATGCGTTCAACCCAAATCATCCTGTTTTAGAGCCCTATTTGCAAGGCTGCGCATCTGACCCTCGCGATCGCACCGCCACAAATGTGATTCAATCTATCCAAAAAGCTGGCGGCCTCGCTATTTTGGCTCATCCGGCTCGCTATCGTCTGCCGTTAGAGGCGCTAATCGGCAAAGCGGCTGAGCTAGGAATAGATGGCGTAGAAACTTACTATGCCTATGACAACCCTTCAAATTGGCGGCCTAGCCCAGCCCAAACTCAGCAGATTAAGGCACTTGCTGAACAATACCAGCTGCTTAGCACCTGTGGCACCGATACTCACGGGCGCAGACTCACCCGGCGACTTTAATCTAATGGTGCTCAATTTTAAGTTTTAAGTTGTGAGTTTAGCCAAACGCTTAAACTTAGAACTCAAAACTTAAAACTCAAAACTTACTATCGCTCTATATTTGGGTGGCCATTAGCGCAATGATGCCAACGCACCCGACGATCATCAACAGCACAAACCCGATTGACTGACCTAAGCTAACTCGAGGACTAGTAACTTTCATAGGAGAAAATCGGTATTCTGAGATACCGTTTTTGTGTAATATGCTCCACAATATAACGATCCTTAGAGACTCAAGACGAAATGTAACGAGTTTCTAAACAAAAGTTACGTAGCTCAACATAATGTTGGCTGCAAACTGGCGCAGGCCGGTTCGAAGTCAGCTTTTTGGCGACTTCCCGATAGATGATTCTAGAAGCGGCTATAGCGGTATAGCCGAGCAAAGTCGGCTGACAGCGGCTTACACCAAGTCCGAAATCAGTAACCCAGATTCAAAATGGAAGCCTTGTAGGGGTAGCGCCTTGTGCCTACCCTGCGGTATCCGGGGCGGAGAGCCAGTATTTCGGCTTATTCCTCGGGCGACTGGAGAATTTGCTCCGGTTCAACACAGTTTTCGGCGTCGTAGCTGACATCTACACTAAATTGATAGGCGACAGGGCTATCACTGGCTTCAAAAGGTGTATTCAGAACCGCACCCATAGCGCTCTGATTCAGCTTGATGTAACCGGTACTTTTCAAAAGCTGAGGATCTTCTACTAGCGTGCCATCTGGGGCAACAACCACGCCGATCAGACCGTTGACCGGAGGCTCAGTACAGAGTCGAAAGTTGGACTCTATTGGAATAGAAACGGGCTCCGCTATCTGAAGCTCTGTTTCCCCTGCCTGGGCTTGGGCCTGGGCTAGCCAATCTCCCTGGGCTGCTGCCGCCGCCTCGGCAGAGGTTCCCTCCGGGTCAAAGGTGAGTTCGGCGCGGAGCTGTCGGAGCTGAGACTGTTCCTCTGTTTGGGCGGCTGCAATCTCCGTGTCCGCTGCTCCAGCGTCAGGGCCTTCAGCATTTTCAACCTCAGCGCCTTCGACCGGTGCTCCAAAAGAGCCCGCGATTTTTTCCGCCTCACTTTCCGCCTCAGTGGGCTCATCCGGTTCAGCTTGAGCCGTGGGCTCGGTTTGCTCAGCGGCCTGATTTGCAGCATCTGCGGCTTCGATTTCTAGCTGGCGCTGCAATTTTTCGTCGGCAGAAAGTTCTTCTGCCCCATTCGTCTGTGATGGTTGAGTTGCGGCCCCTAGCATCGTATTGCGCTGTGGGCTACCGCTCCTCGACGGCGGGGGTAAGGCTGGCAGCGCTGGCGACCAAGAAACAGCAGGCGGCAACGGAGAATAGCTGGTCCAGCCAGATCGCGGCGTGGTCGATGAACGTCGGGTGATTGAGGTGCGGGGTGTTGCAGACTGAGGACGTCGCCCCAACGCAGAAGGAACTGGGGTTCTCGCAATAGGGGGAAAATCGGCGGGGGTAGGCAGCCGCCCTGCCGTGCTGAACGTGCTGGGTAATCGAGGTCTAGAAAAATTGGGCAATCGGCTCTGCTCAGCCGGGGAGAGCTCTACCAAAGGCACCGTGCGCTCTTCTCCAGGCGCGTCCGGGTCGCCAAAGGATGCCAGGGATATCTGATTATTAGGGCCAAATGCGAACAGTACACCATGAACCCCTACCGAGGCCAAAACAGCAATGCCATAGGGTGCCTTAAAGGCAGCTAGGGCAGGTTTTAGAATAGCTTTGAGCGGAGCGAGCTTTTTCATGAAACCAAGATCGGGTGGGGACTAGGGGGTGGGGTTTAGATTTTAGGTAACGGGTAGTGGGTAACGGGTAGTGGGTAATGGGTAATGGGTGACGGGTAATCACCAATCACCAATTACCAATCACCAATTACCAATTACCTATCACCTACTCACCTGAGTAATCAGCAAAGAAAAATAAGGCAGCTGCAAGTCTGGATAGTTACTTAAATCAGCATAAACAATTTGTTGAGCAGTTGTGGCCTGTTGCACAACGTAGCTGTGCTGAAGCAGCCGATGCTGGCTCAAAATTTGCCACACTTCACGATATACCGAGCTTACCTTAAGCAAAACCAGCACATCTGCCCAGCCTAGGACAGTTTCTAAATCGTTGACCCGATATAAGGCCGGAATTACCGCTAGACGCTGTGACTGTACGGTTAGGGGGATGCCTAAAATGGCAGCAGCAGCCAGGGGAGAGCAGATCCCAGGAATCGCTTCAATGGAAGCTTCGGGATAGGCTTGCTGCAGGCTTTGGGCCAGATAGGTAAAGGTACTATAAAAACTGATGTCACCTTCTGAGGCAAAGACCACGTCTTGCCCATGGGTCAGATAGGGCCAAACGGTTTGGGCGGCTTGCCGCCAGGCCTGGGTCAAAACATCGATATCTTGAACATAGGGGAAGTAGAGGGGAAGCTGCGTTTGCTCAGGGGTTAGCCAGGGTGCGATCGCATGCTGAGCCACCCCCATTTGGCCCTGGCGGCCCGCCGGAAAAGCCACCACCGGAGCAGCTTGTAACCGACGCAGCGACTTGACGGTGATCAGCTCCGGGTCGCCGGGGCCAATGCCGATGCCGTAGAGCGTCCCCAGCGAAGGTTTCAAAATTGCCGTCACCCTACGCTCCAGAGGGTTCAACGTCAGGGGGCGGGTTGAGGCCAGGGGGCGGGGCTTCGTCAGTCGGGGTAACCGTTTCCGGTGTCGGGCTGTCAGCCAGCGTTTCTACCTGAGGAAGTTTCTCAGCAACTAAACGACCCGTCCGTTTGCCCCCTGAGAGCCGCTTGATCAGCTGGGGGGTCGGGTCGTGCAGCAGATAGGTCAAGGTATCCCCAGCCTGCCAACCGTCCTTAGAAAAGGCAATGTCGCGCTTCTTATCACGCTGCAAAATCAGCGGCATCATTTCTCCTTCTGAGATCAGCTTGTTGAGCTGGTCGCGCTGCTCTTCTAGCTGATCTGCCGTCAGCTGGGTCTTACCCATTTGTACCGCATCGTCTACGAGATACGTGTTCCAGGTCTTTAGCGGGAGCTTAGGCGTCAAAACCTTGCCACCTTTTTTAGGCACCACATGATGTTCAGTGTCGCTGCGGGGCAGCACTGCTAACACTCGGGGCGGCTGAAATTCTTCGGCAGCCCGCTCGGCCACCACCGAATTGACCTCGCCGTTGGTGGTGATGGCCAGAAAGGTTCCAATAGAACTCAGCCCAACTTCTTCTAGAACATTGGCATCCAGGGCACTGCTCAAATAGACCTGTAACCCGTCCGCCTCAGCCAGTCGGCAGGCTTCTTCATCGGTGTCGATCATCACTACCGACTCACCCTGCTCTTGGAATTGCTTGCCAATCAGCCGTCCTAGCGGATTGCATCCCACAATAACGAGTCCGGTAGCTTCATCCAGGGTAACCCCCAAAAGTCTGGCCACCTGACGAGCCGTCAGCCCCTGTACAAACACCGTCACCATGATGGTCAAAAACACCAGTGCTTTAATGGCGTCTCCACCGTTAATGCCGCGCTCGGTCAGTAAGATGGCGAATAGAGAGGCCACTGAGGCTGACACAATCCCTCGGGGTGCAATCCAGCTTAAAAAAGTCTTTTGCCGCCAGTTTAGGCTACTGTTCCAGGTGCAGGCCCAGATATTCACGGGGCGCACCACCAGCATCAGCGACAAGACCGTAAACACAGACCCGCGCCCCAAGGCAAACACACTGGCAATTGACAAATCGGCTGCCAGCAAAATAAACAGCACAGACACCGAAAAAACCGTCAGCTGCCCCTTAAATCGCCGCAGTAGGCGTTCATCAGGCACCGATAGCGCCCTCAGCACAATCCCTGCGGTCACTGCCGCCATCAGGCCAGACTCGCCCCGAATCGTTTGCGCCAGCCCAAACAGCCCCCAAACACTGGCCAGCACCACCAGATTGCGCAGTTCTTCACCCAGAAAGCTGGCCTGTTTCAGAAACCAGCCCAACAGCGCCCCGCCGAGACCGCCAATCAAGGCACCGATACTCAGGCGGATCATCAGCCCGCCCACAATAAAGCCAATATCGGTGTCACCGTTGAGAATAATATCGAGCACCACCACCGCTAAGATGGCCCCCACTGGGTCAATCAGAACCCCTTCGCCCTCCAAAAGAGTGGCCACCTTGCGCTCTACTTTGACCTGGCGCAGCAGGGGGGTAATAACCGTCGGCCCGGTGACCACCACCAGTGCCCCATACAAGAAAGCCAGCGGCCATGGAAACTCTCCCAGCCAGTGGGCAGCCATGCCCCCCCCTAAGAGCGTGATAAAGGTGCCCAGAGTAATAAGGTTGCGAAGGCTCCCCGACACCTTGCCCAGCTCTTTGAGCTCTAGGCTGAGCCCTCCCTCAAATAAAATCAAGGCCACACAAAGCGACACAATCACTTCTAACCCCACCCCGAGCAAGCTGGGGTTAACCAAGCCTAGAACATCTGGCCCCAAAGCCACGCCTAGCAAGAGTAAAAAAATAATGCTGGGTAATTTTAAATACTCAGCAATCACCTGGGC
This sequence comes from Cyanobacteria bacterium P01_A01_bin.114, assembly GCA_039815385.1. Taxonomy (GTDB): domain Bacteria; phylum Cyanobacteriota; class Cyanobacteriia; order Phormidesmidales; family Phormidesmidaceae; genus SIO4C1. Next base: position 21,403 of record JBCBZL010000022.1, on the reverse strand, counting down.
CGAAATGCCAGCTAAAACCGCTAAGACAATTTGCAGCGTGATTTCAAAAGGATTATCCATACATCGCGGGCACTAGCAGCACTGCATCACGGGAATTAGCTTTCCCCAGGGTTCGCAATCGTCCATCATGCTGTAAAAAGCCACTATCCAATCTACCACTGCATACGCTGTACAGGCGGGCGAGCTGATTTTGTGAGGGGGCCAAAAAAAGGGTGGCTCGAGCCACCCAAATCACAGGAGTTATAAGGAGATACGACAGCAGCCGACGTCAGCTGGGCTAGCTGCCGGATGCTATCCTGGGCTGCCAGATGTTCCGAAAACGGTTGAAATGCTGGGTAACCCGTGGATTCTCTAACATCTTAGTCTGAGTTTTCTGAAATTTGCCTAAATTTTGTACGGCTCAAGACCAATTTTTTTCAATAGCTTGAATAAACTAAAGAGCCACTCTGTAGAGTTAGGTTAAAGTCTAGGGCGAACAACCCTAAAGCCCTGTTGATCCTCTTGTTTTCCCAAAGGGATTTTGGCTAAGGTGGGACTATCTCAACTTTAAATTGATTGATTTGAATTGATTGAACCCTCGATTAAATCGCTATTGCCCGTGCGTGCTCGAAAAAGTCAAAAGCTCGATTTGAATGAGGACTATCCTTGCCCCTGTCGGCGGCGGGGACGAATTCAGCCGATTGTGCTGACTGAGGCCTTTGGTTGCGATCGCTGCCAGCAGATCTTTGTGCTGCGAGAGGACGGCTATGTCATTGAGCAGCTGTCTAGCCATTATCCCTACCGTCGCTCTTGGCGCTGGAGCGGCCACCAGTGGACGATTAGCCGTCCAACATCGCCTTTTTACTATCTCCTAATTTTAGCGATTGCCTTTTTTGCGGTCATTGTCATGTTTTGGCTTTGGACCGTACAGTTTCCCAACAGTATGGGTGAGCTGATGAAATTAGGGTTTATGGTAATGATCCTACTCTTTATCGTTGCAGTGTTATTGATGGCTGTAAGGCGTTAGCTCAATGGCGACGGTTTCTGGAAAATTAGATATTTCGGCAATGCTGCGGGCGCTGCGCCAGACGGCAACGCATCTCTCTCAAACAACGGCTATCCAACGCAACCATGCGCTCATGGCGATGAGCGAAGCAGTCGATCTGAACCAAGATGCCATTTTAGAGGCCAATACGCTAGACCTTGAGATCAGTCGAGAGATGGCGGTGCCGGAAGCTGTTACAGACTGGCTTAAGCTAACGCCTGACCGGGTACATCGCCTGGCCGAGATTCTCAATCGGCTCGCGGCCATTGGTGAGACCATTGGCCCCGGCATCAGCGGCGGGCGAGGCAGCGCTGAGGTAGCCTGCACCCACCCCCTGGGGATTGTGGCACTGGTTTACGAGGCGTTTCCTGACCTGGGGGCCATCGCAGCCGGGCTCTGTTTGCGAACGGGCAACGCACTCGTGCTTAAGGGGGGTAACGAAGCCAGCCAGACCAACCAAGTTTTAATCGAAATCCTGCGGGGTGCGATCGCAGACGCAGGTCTACCGGCTGAAAGCCTTTTGTTTATATCGCCAGAGTGGGGCGATGTTTCCCGAGCGACCCTGGTGCAGCAGCCCGAAATTGACCTGGCGATTCCCTATGGGAGACCGCAGCTGGTAGAGCAGGTGATCCGACAGGCGACGGTGCCGATCATCCCAACTCGTATGGGCAATGGCTATCTCTGCTGGATGCCGTCAGCGGATGTGGACACCGTCCACCATATGATTGTTGATAGCCACCACGGTGAACCAGATGCCGTCAATAGCATCGAAAAGGTCATGATCGTGGGCGACCCCGGCGAAGCAACCCTAGCGCACCTCTGGGAGCAGCTCCAGGCCGATAAATTTGAGCTGCGAGCAGCAGCAGACCTGATGCCGCTCTTTGGCACCCTAAAATCAACCCAGCCGGACGAATGGCGACGGCCTTACCTGACTCGCACCGTGGCCTTTCGACGCGCTGACAGTCTCAGTGACGCCGTCACCTGGATGAACTACCACAGCAGCGGCCATGCCGATAGCATTGCGACCACCCGCTACGCCGATAGCCGCCAGTTTATCAACCAGGTTCGCAGTGCGTCGGTTTATCTCAACACATCGCCCCGCTTTTGTCGAAATCCCAAAGAGGCAGTTTCGATCGCGCTGGGCATGTCAAATCAGGCCGGACAGTGGGGCGGCATGGTCGGCCTGACAGCGCTGATGAGCACCCAGCGAATTGTACACGGCTCGCTGGAGGGGGAGGGGTAAAGGGTAGAGAGTGGAGGGTAGAGAGTGGAGGAACTCTAGACCCACTACCCACTACCCACTACCCACTACCCTCTCTACTGTTTCGCCAATTTCACATCGCGTGCCAACCCCAGCGCCTGCAGCGTACGGATCGTCATCCAGGTGACGTCAATTTCCCACCACTTTAAGCCGTGTCGAGCAGAATACTGAAAAGCGTGATGGTTATTGTGCCAGCCTTCGCCATAGGTGAGCACGGCCACCCACCAGCAGTTGGTAGAGTTATCACCCGCATCGTAGGTGCGATAGCCAAACTTATGGGTGGCGCTGTTGACAAACCAGGTACAGTGGTAAACCGCAACCAGCCGAACAAAGATACCCCATAGCACAAATGACCAGCCCCCCAGCAGATAAAGCCCTATCGCAAGGGGGAACTGCAGCGGCAAAAAATATTTGTTGAAAAACCGATAGACCGGGTCGTTAGCAATGTCGCGGGTAAACCGGGCAACGTCGTCAGACGCAGGCACCTCTCGGAAAATCCAACCCATGTGGCTCCACCAAAAGCCGCGCTTAGAGCTGTGGTGATCGGTGGGCTGATCTGAGTAGGCGTGGTGGTGGCGGTGCAAGCCAATCCATTCGATCGGGCCATGCTGACACGCTAGGCTGCCGCAAAAAACAAAAAAGTATTCGAGCCACTTAGGCACCTGAAAGCTGCGATGGGCGATCAGACGGTGCCAGCCCAGGGTAATGCCCAGGCAGCCGGTAAACCAATGTAAAAATAGCGCGACTCCGATAGCCGCCCAGCTAAAGTTGCTGGGTAAAAAAGCCAGTAAAGCAATCGCGTGAACGGCCACCATAAATAGGGCGGTGGGCCAATTAATGGGAGGTTTATTGAATTTTGCAACAGTCATGTAGAAATCTCAGCAAAAACAAGGGGGCAAATTGCGCAAAAATGGAATCCCGAGTCGGAGTCCCGCGTTGGAATCCCAGATCAGACGGCCCGCAACTTTTAAAGAACGGAATGACTAGCTTCCAGCTTTCGCAGCCAGAACAAGCACTATTTTCGATTTTTTACGGAATTGACACTCAGGTCAAGGCAAATCTTGGTCGAGTGCTCGCTGCTTTTCGTCAGCATCGGGTGGGAACCCACCATTTTTCAAGTGTTTCAGGCTACGGTCACGATGATTTAGGGCGAGAGATTTTAGACCGGGTCTTTGCCACCGTCATGCAGGCAGAGGCGGCAGCCGTGCGGGTGCAGTTTGTCTCAGGTACCCATGCGATCGCATGTGCCCTGTTTGGCGTTTTACGCCCCGGCGATGAAATGCTGGCGGTCACCGGCCCTCCCTATGACACCCTTGAGGAGGTGATTGGTCTGCGTGGGCAGGGGCAGGGCTCGCTGCGTGAGTTTGGGGTCACCTACCGAGAGCTGGCCCTAACCGAAGGGGGTACCCTCGACTGGCACCGGCTCAAAACGGCGGTCGGGCCTTCGACGAAGTTAGTCCTGATCCAACGCTCCTGTGGCTATAGCTGGCGACCCAGCCTGACCATTGCTGATATCGAAGCTATTGTGGCCTCAGTCAAGCGGCAAAATCCAGAGGCGATATGCTTTGTCGATAACTGCTATGGGGAGTTTGTTGAAACCCGAGAACCCACATCGGTTGGGGCTGACCTGATCGCCGGCTCTCTGATTAAAAATCCGGGCGGCACCTTGGCCACGACAGGGGGCTACGTGGCTGGTCGCGCTACGCTTGTTGAGAAAGCAACCTATCGCCTGACTGCACCGGGTATCGGGGCATCGGGTGGGGCGACCCTAAACCAAAATCGGCTCTTTTTTCAGGGGCTTTTCCTAGCCCCCCAAATGGTGGGAGAGGCCCTCAAGGCTAACTATCTAATCGCGTCTACTTTTCACGACCTAGGGTACCCGGTCAACCCGCCCGTAGATGCACCCCAGCGGGACGTCATCCAGGCAATTCGGCTCGGCAGCCGTGAGAAACTGATTGGGTTTTGTCGAGCCATTCAGCAATGGTCGCCGGTGGAAGCCTATGTCGAGCCAGTGCCTGCTGCCATGCCGGGGTACGACAGCCAGCTGGTCATGGCCGGAGGGACCTTTGTAGATGGCAGTACCTCAGAACTCTCGGCCGATGGCCCCCTGCGAGAACCCTACATTGTCTACTGTCAGGGGGGCACCCATTGGACCCATGTGGCTTTGGCGCTAGAGGCTGCCATGGCTGCAATTGAGTGAGCGACATCAGGGGTCGAAGAGAATGAACGATTGAACGATTGAACGACTGCTAAAGTGAGCCTGGAAGGGCTTTCTCCGTAGATTTACGAGCGTAAAAATACGGACTGACGACTACTATTTGATCGAGAGCTGCGTGATTTAGACAGGCCCCTATATCGCAAAAGATCCTGGTGAATAGCGATGTCAGAAGGGGATGCTATCAATAAAAATTTAGGATGTGCTGGAAATTCTCGAGATTCCGAAGTCAATGGCCAAAATTCTTATCATTGAAGATGAGCTTCAAATGCGGGCCAGCGTGGCAGAGTTGCTAGAGCTACATCACTTTTCTGTCATGTCTGCGCCAGATGGGCAAATGGGGGTTGAGCTGGCGCAAACGGGCAGACCCGACTTAATTCTCTGCGATATTAATATGCCAGGCGTTAACGGTTATCAGGTGCTCTCCCAGCTGCGAGATATCGACGACACTTCACTCATCCCGCTGATTTTTTTGACCGCTAAAGCTGACTACGCGGCCCTGCGCCAGGGCATGGAGCTTGGGGCCGATGATTATTTGGCCAAACCGTTTGAGCCCAAAGACTTAATTCATGCGATTGAGACTCAAATCAAAAAGCGCAAGCAGCTTTCGCAGGGGATTGCGATCGCACAGTCTAAGCTGATCGCGCCCTCTAAATCTGAATACGTCCCGCGAGCTCAGTCTGCTGAGGGGGCCGACTTGCTCGACCCCCTAACCGGCCTGACTAATCTGATGGGAATAGAAATGCGATTTAAGGCGGTCACCCAGCCCCCGGCGGAGCCAGGCACATCACACTATTTAATGGTGCTTAAGATTCAAGGCTATAGTGATTTACAAGAACGGTTTGGGCACGTGTTTGGAGCCGCCGTATTGCGAACCGTGGCCCAGTGCTTACAAGATTGGGCTCAAACGACCCGCCCCACCGCCCCCTGCCCTATCGTCGATACCCTTGCCTATATTGGTAGTGTACGGTTTGCTATTTTGCTTGCGGCATAGTCGGCTGATGCAGCCAAGTCAGTCATTACAGCCTCGCTTCATCGCCATCTAAGCAGGCCGCTAACAATTAAGAATCACACCCTGCAAATTGACTACGGGCTCAGCCAGGCCGTAGACGCTGGACAAGATTTTAGTCAATGTTTAATTAAGGCCATTCGACAGGTCAACGCCACCCGGCAACCGTCTAAGTCCACCCTTATCAAACCTTTTCTTTCAATGGAAGCTCGCTTAAAACGGGCGCTTAATCGAGAAGAGTTTGAACTGTACTATCAGCCTCAGGTTGATTTGAATACCGGAAAAGTGCTTGGGGCCGAAGCCTTAATTCGCTGGAACTCCGTTGACGAAGGGCTGATATCACCGGCTCAGTTTATTCCGATTGCAGAAGAATCTGGACTGATTTTACCAATTGGGGAATGGGTTTTGCGGACCGCCTGCCAGCAGATTCGGCATTGGCAAGAGAGCGCATTTGCCGTCATGACCATTGCCATTAATCTGTCGGCGAAGCAGTTTCAGACACCGGACTTGCAACATCGCCTGGTTAGCATTCTTGACGAAGAAGGGATTGAGCCGTCGCTGATCGATCTTGAGCTGACCGAAAGCCTCTTAGTTGACAATATTGAGCGCACCAGCTCGATGCTCAATGAGCTGAGAGAAAGCGGTTTTGCCATTGCAATTGATGACTTCGGGACCGGCTATTCTTCCCTGGGCTATTTACAGCGTTTCCCTATCAACGTGCTCAAAATCGACAAATGTTTTATTCGTAATTTAGACAGCAATCTGAGCAATCGTGTGATCGTCAAAGCCATTATTGAAATGGCCCAAGGGCTCAAGATTGACACCATTGCAGAAGGGGTAGAAACCCCGGCAGAGCTCGCCACGCTACGACAGCTTAACTGCGGGGCCATGCAGGGCTATCTGTTTAGCCAGCCCCTGTGTGCTAAGGCCTTTGAAGTCATGATTGCCTGCGCGCAGGCAAAACAGGGCGTGGTTTTAGCCTACAACCGATAGTCCAAATTCAAGTAAATAAACACATCCTGGGCACTGTCACCGGGCTCATCTAGTTCCACCAGAGGAACACCCACATCAAAGCGGATATTGAGCTGGTCAATGGGACGATAGAGTAGGCCCACCCCCGTGCCGAGTAAAAAGTTGTCATCGTTGGCGGCGGTGTCAGATTCGGTATTCCAAACAGCGGCCATATCGACAAAGGGGGCCAGCTGCAAAATGGGCGTCCCCGACTCGTCGCGATCAACGACGATGCGGTCTTCGGCAGAGAGGCGAACCCCGTTGTCGCCAAAGCGGGCGTTTTGGCTGTAGCCGCGCACTGACTGGCCACCCCCCACCACAAACTGCTCTGACCCGAGCAGGCTGTCAGTCGCCAGTTGGACATCGCCCTGCAAAATTAAAATGTTGTTCTGGTTGAGCACCTGGGCTCGCTGTACCTGGCCTAGCCAGCTCAGAAACTGACCGTCAGCTTCGCCGTCGCGATTGGTCGCGTCAAGCAAACCGGTGCCCAGGTTAAACTGCGATCGCAGCGCCCAGGCCCCGCTCACATCGCGACGGACGTAGTCTTGCCCAAACTGCACGACGCTGGTGCTACTCTCATCAATCTTAAAGCCCGATAGCAGGGTTTCTCCATCCCGGTGACGAAAGCCTAAGGAGAGGGCAAATTCTTCTTGGGGGGTCCGAATCAGGGGTTGACGGTAGCTCAGCTCATAAACATCGGCAGAGCCGCTCACGTCGAGGGCCGCAATTTCAGCCGGGTCGATAATTTCAAATTCACTCGGCAGTATCCGAGCCGAAATCGTCCCGTTCATGGCATTGATAGGGGCGCGGTAGCTTAGCTCATAGAGCTCTGAGCCGCCCGTGGTCGCCCGAAAGGCTGAAGCCCTTAGCTGATCGCCAATCCCCAGGGGATTACGATAAACCACCTCCGCCCCGGTCCGGACGGTGCCGACGCTGGGGGGCGAGTCAGTATCGACAATCAGGTGGGCTTCGATCGGGTCAGCCGCATCCACTCGGACGATTAATAGACTCTCCCCCAGCCCCTCTCCGGCTCGCAGGCTGGCTTCGATATTGTCAATCAGCGGATCGACCCGCAGCAGCCGCAGCTGGTTTTCGAGATCAATTTGGCTGAGGGGGGTATCGGCCCCCAGCTCAATGCGATCGCGGACATATCTTGCTAATCGGTCAGCCCCCTCAACCTGAATATCGGCCAGACTGCCTTCGACGACTTGAAGTTGAACAACGCCGTTTTCAATCGTTTGGTTACTCAAGATGGCCCGCGAAGTGATGTAGCCTTCGTTGAGATAGAGCTGGGTCACCGCATCAGCGGCCTGACGGAGTTCTTGGATCGTCAGGTCGCGGCCTTCGTAGTCAGCCAAAATCGGGTCAAAGTCGGCCTCGTCAAAGACAGTACTGCCCAACACTTGAATCTCCTGCACCGCGACCCGAGGCTCATCTGGCGAGGTTTCGGGAGATGTAGGGGATGTTTCTGGCGGTGTTTCGGGCCGTGTTTCGGGCGGTGTTTCTGGCGGTTCTGGCAGGACGGGGGGCTGTTGGCTGGGTAGGGGGTCTGTTTCGGGTTCGGGTGCGTTAAATCGATCTTCCTGACCGGGTCGCTGGCTAAGTTGGGGAGCGTCAGGTCGTGGAGTGGCTATCTCTAGAAGGGGAGCCGGAAGGGAGGCCGCACCGGAGGAGGCCTGAATTGCCTCTATGGGCTGCGGCTGGGTCGCTGGAGCTGACAGAGGCAGCAGGGCGGTTTGCTGCCTCGATAGCGCCTCAGGTAACGGCTCAGGAGAAATTCTGAGGACCTCAGCTTCAAAGCTATCGTTGAACGGCTGGGCCGGTGCGCTCTGGTGAGTCACTGATAAACGGCTGGTATCGGGCGATATCGGGACTGCGGCGTCGGCCCGACCGGCCCAAGCCAAACTGACTAGCGATAAGCTCCCCGAAATCCATCTGAATTGCTTAGAAATCACGATTTTTTCCACACACCTCTAGCGTCAAATTAAACCATGTTGCTATGCCCATCTGGCGATGGGGGCTAGCAAACAGCGTGAGCTACCAAGGACTGCCAATAACAGTAAAGGATGCCCAAAAGTAAGGGTGAACGAAATCACCCCCGGTTGAGGCAATCAGCTCTGGCGGCAGGCTAATCTCACCCCCCGACCAAGCGAGCCGTTCATTTTTGATATGAATGTTGCCTTGCAGCATCGCCAGTTGAGCCTGGCGTAGGGCCTCTGCCTTAATCGGTTCCTCCCTAAGGCTGCTGTAAAACTGGGTCATCAGCCCAGCGGTACCGATGTCGTCTACCTTCCACAAACTGGCCAGGGCGGTTTTGACACCGGTTTGCACCGCCAGCCCCGCAAAGCCCAGTTCGGCCTCTTGATTACCCAGGGCTGTACGACAGGCGCTGAGCACCATTAGCTCAACGGGCGGATTGTTTAGCTGAAGCGATCGCAGCTGATCAACCCCCAGCCGTTGATCCCAAAACTGAATATAAGAATTATCAACGCTGCCAGCCCGAAACTCGCCGTGGGTAGCCAAGTGGACAATGCCGTAAGGTTTGCGCGCGCGGCTGGAGATCAGTAAATCAGGGGTAAAGGTCTCATTTAAGAGAAAATCTCCAGGCCACAGCTGCTCGGTAATGGTCGTCAGCTCAATGGGAACCGCTGGCAGCTCAGGCTGATCGGCAAAACTAGAGGCCCCCATGGCCAATACTTCGCTATCGCGCACATCGACATAGCGCAGGTCGGTGAGGGCAATGCTGGGCATTAGCCCCACGCTGTACTGCTCAATTAGAAACTGGTTACCGTCATGGAGGGCTGAAACCGGCAGCGATCGCAGCCCCGGTGCCATGACAAAGGCGATGTTGCCAATTTCCTGCGCCTGCAGATCGGCCTCGAGCGGATCAATAAACCATTTGTAGAGCTGCTGGGCCGGTCTGAGATAGGTACGGCTGCGCAGACGGCTGCGGTTAGACACCTCTCGGCGCAGCTGATCCGCCACTTTCTGTACCTGCACCTGGGTCACGGGCAGCGTTTTGCGAACCGGTGGGCTATCTGGGGTGACTAAAATGAGCTCCAGCAAATCGTTCGGTTGTCCGGCCTGTTTAGTCTGGGCAGTACTAATATCCAGGGACTGAGGCACAAACGAGACATAGAGAATAGCCGGTTTAATGCCGGTGTTTTCAGCCACCAGCTGCAGCTCTTCCTGGGTTTTAGGCAGCTCAGGATTGGGAAACGGTTCTCCAAGCCCCAGATAGTTGGTAAATGACTGGGTGTAGTCCGTTTCGAGATCGTTGATGGCCAGGGTCACATCACCGCCGCGTTCCACAATCAGCGGTGGCGTCGGGTCTTCATCGATAAAAACATCGACGTCGGGTCTAGGCGGATCGGGTAGGGAGTTGACACAGTCAGCAACGCAGCCAGGAACGGTCGGGTTTTCTGTGGGCGGTTCAGGCGGTTCAGGGGGCTCAGGCGGTTCAGGGGGCTCAGGGTCGCCCGTCAAGATAGCAATGTCACCGTCCACAAAATCACCTAAAAAGGAGGCGGGGGGCTCTAAGCGGCTATCGTTAGCCAAAATATTCGAAGCCGTACCGTTGGTAGCTGCATCCCCCACCACAAATGGCACGTTTCCATTGCCACCGTGCTCGATTGTGACCTGCCCGGCCCGACTTTGAATGCTACCGATTTCTACTGGGGGGCCAACTTCATTGGAAAAATCAAGCAGCACACCATTGGCCCTAAAAAGCTGGCCTGTGTCAACCGCGATATTGCCGTTGGCTCGTAGGGTGTCTACTTCGATGTCCTGATTGCTATTAAGCTGAATCTGCCCTCCAGCCTCGAGGGCTCCTCCCAACTGGATGCCAGTCTCCCCAGCAGCTGTGCCACTGATGGTAATATCTCCGCCAGCTGGCACCTCACTAAAAGGGGCAACGGTGTTGATGTTGTTATCGTCAGCCAAGATGACGGCGGGGGTGCCCAGGTTTGTACTATTGGCTTGGATAACTAAGTCGCCACCGCTAGTGTCAATGGCGCTCCCCGGAAAACTATCAACCGAGGCATTGATCACCACCTGACCGTTCCCTGTATTGTCAGTATCCGCTAGCAGATTTAGATTTAAGGGCTGCCCGCCAAAGCTGAGTGGTGCGATTCGATCATTCAGAAAAAGGCTGCCTGCGGCTTCTAAAGATAGGGTCGCGCCGTCCTCAAACAGATCGTAAAACAGGGCCTGGTTGAGGGTGATGTTACCGGCCTCAGTGCCAGTGACGCCCGTGGTGACGATTACAGTTGCCCCATCCGTGATGGCACTGCTCAAGGCGTTAATATCAAGCTGGGCCGGGGCTGCGACTGCAACAAAGGGATTGGCTGGGTCAAAACCAGTGTTGGTACCCGCAAAATCATCAATCACAATGTCGAAGGGGTCGATCAGCCAAACCCCAGCTGTGCCTGCGGGGGCGGTGATGTCAGGGGCGTTCTCAACGTTTAGATAGCCGCTACTGCTGGTTTCGATAAAGCCCCCATTGCCTCCCTGTGGGCCACCTTGCGCTGCCAGCTGACCTTGACTCTGAGTCGTCGTGTCAGACCAAACGATAATCGTGCCTGCATTACCGTCTCCGGTGCTGCTGACATCTACGGTGGTATCAGCATCAAGGTAGGTAATTTGGGCGTTGGGCAGCGGTCCTTGACCGGTCTGGCTACCGCCGATATTGACGCTACCCCCTGAGCCCCCCGTGGCCTGTAGCTCACCCGCCACAACCCCGATGGTGTCGCCCAGTAAAAACAGGTTTCCGCCGCTTCCCCCTGGGTTTGAAACATCTACCAGACCGCTGACGATGACGGTCCCAGCTTCGGTGGGGATGGCGACTTGGGCAAGCTGTACCGTCTCATCTGCGATAGTCAGTCCAGTCTCGGTGCCAGTCAGGAGTTCGGGCAGAGAAAGGGGCGTAATGGCAGGCCCTGGGCTTGTTTCTGGACTGATTTCATAGCTGAGAATCGATCCGGTGGGGCTGAGTCGGACGAGTTGTTCACCAGGGACAGCTGCGATCGCAATCTCTCCTCCGGGTGTGCTCAGTGTACCGTTGTTGATTGCGGTGCCCCCCACCAGCACCAGAGTTTGGTTCGCCCCAAGCTGCAAATCTCCGGCGTTGACAACGGCCCCAGGCTGAGCAACGCGAAACCATAGCGTATTCGGCTGACCCACTAAGGCCGCATAGTCAGAGGCCGTATAGTCAGTGCTGCTAATCACATCAAAACGTCCGCCGCCTAAGCTAACGCCGTCGGCGGTAGTAGCGGTGAGGCTACCGGGCAGATTGAGGGTGGCGTTGGGGCCAAATAAAACGCCAGCTGGGTTGAGCAAATATAAATTTGCCTGGCTGCCCGTTACCTGCAATAGCCCGTCAATGACCGAAGCATTACCGCCAGTGATCCGACCGAGTATAGTGAGCACCTCAGGCTGGGAAATAATATTGGCAATTTCCCCCGTTGATAGCCCGAAGGTTTGAAAACTGTGGAATAAATTTTGACCATCGGCGGACTGCTGACCGCCGATAATGTCGTATTGATTACCCGACTGGATGACCTGGGTATTGGTACTGTCTGGGCTGGGAACGATGGACTGGGCACTGACGGGGGCTGCTAATAAAGCGGGTAGAAAAACCGGGGCAACCCCACCTAGGGACGTTGCCCAAGTGATGGCCCAAGCCGCTGAATAACCTCGCATGGCTACCTATTTTGGGGGAACATTTCATACATCCTCCATCAAGAACGGAAGTGAGTCCGGTTAAGCCTTGCGAAATTTCAACTTTCTTTTCCATTTCTGCCCCAGGGATGACGCGATTTTTTAGCGTTTGCGCTAGCGTGAAAGTACAATTCTTTTGAGTTTAATATTATGAGTGCCGCTAAACCCCTGACCGGAACTGAGCTAATTGACTGTGCTAAAGCCAATGCGGCTCAGGGGCTAGAGGTTGCGACTCACCAGTGTGGCTACGGCGAAGATACGGCCACATTTACAGCTGCCCTCAAAGAAGCCTGCCAGTCTCGCGGCATTCATGTAGAGCAGCTCAGCGATTTGATCACCGACCAGCAAACCGTGCAGCGCCGGGGGGGGCTCGAAATTGCCCCTGATTCACTGTCAGAGCTATAGGGTGAGCATTTTACAGCCCCCCAATCGCCTTAAGGATCAGCGAAAAAATTAAAGTATTCGTCCAAGGCCATAGATGAAGGAGTTAAGGTCTAGGTGATAGGTCTCATCACCCATCACCCGCTCTAGAAGTGGTCTCATCCAAAGCAGAGCGATATTTCCCATCATCATTCCAAAACTTCCTGCAGCAGCGGGGCCAGTTCGTCTTTGATCTGCCCGGCGCGAATAAATTCGGCATAGGTGTCGGATTCGATCGCCAATAGCTCCTCGCGAACCTGCTCTGTGGCCAGGGTTTGGATCTCGGGGTTGGTTTTTTGGATCATATCCAGCTCGGCGTTAAGTTTTTCGAGCTGACCCTGTACTAGGGCAAGCTGATATCGACCAAACTCCGCTTCGATTTCTTGTCGTTCGAGCAGTTCTTGAATACGCTCAATGACGCGGTTGAGGGCCACCCGTCGCGCCACCGATTGCATGTATTTTTGACGCAGGGGCTGGTCACCTAGCAAATCTAGAAAAGCGAGCAGAGACTTAGTCGTGAGTCCCTGTACCAACAGCGTGAATAGCATCACCCCAAACACGATGGCAATAACTTCTTCGCGCTCTGCCAGGTAAGCAGGCACGCTGAGAGCCAGTGCGACCGAGACTGAGCCGCGCAGCCCACCCCACCAGAGTACGGTCTGCTCCTTAATGTCTACGCCGGACTGAAATATCTGATTACTCAAAAAGCTGAGCCCATAGATGCTGATGGCCCGAGCCAGAATAATGGTCAAAATTGCAATTCCAATCGAATCCAGGTAGTTCACCAGATCGTCAAATTTCACCTGATCGCCGATCAGCAAAAAGACAATCGAGTTCACAAAAAAGGCCAGGAATTCCCAAAATTCTGAGACCACCAGTCGAGTGCGGGGGTTCATGCCGATGCGAGAGCCAAAGTTGCCTAAAATCAGCCCGGTGGTCACCACCGCAATCACCCCCGAGCCCCCCAGCTCTTCAGCCACTAAGTAGGTGCCGTAGGCGGACACCAGGGTCAGTGACTGCTCTACCAGAGGCAGATCAAACCGCTGGGTTAAAAATGAGATGCCAAAGCCAATCAGGCCGCCAATGCTGACGCCGACCCCCACAAAGACTAGAAACTGCGCAATCGTCACCGACGCATTGAATTTTTCAATCCCCAGGGCAATGCCCAACAGCAGGTTAAAGGCCACGACCGCAACCCCGTCGTTAAAGAGGCTCTCCCCCTCCATCAGGGTGGTCAGGCGTTTGTTCACCCCCAGCTCTCGAAATAGGGCCACCACCGACACAGGGTCAGTCGCTGACAGGCTAGCCCCCACCAGCAATGCCGTTGCTAAGGAGGTGCCCGCCACCGTCAGCAGGCCAAAGACCAGCCCGCCCACGCAGATAATCACGCCGATAATCGCAAATAGACAAATCGGAATTAAATCGCGCTTGAGATTGCTCCATTTGATATTCCAGGCGGCTTCGAACAGCAGCGGCGGCAGGAAGATAAATAAGATTAGCTCGGGTGAAAGGTTCACCAAGCGTACGTCTAAAACGGCCAGCCCCAGACCCACCAGCAGCAGCAGCAGGGTGTAAGGAATGTTGCGAAACCAGCTCCATACCCGCGATAGGGTAGCCACCCCCAGTGACACTGACAGCACTAGCAAAAACTGACGCAGGTTCTCCTCAATAATGGGATCCTCAAGGGCGGCTTCAACGGCGAATAGATAGTTTTGCACGGTTTGGGGTTACGAAAGGGCGAAAGGCGAAGGGCGAAAGAGAAATACAGCCTTCCATATTAAACGGTTCTGTCGTTTAACGGTTCTGTTGAGAGACTTGAATGCTGTAGCCAAATTTAGCTGACTTTCCGAATCGTTTCTGCTTGGGCCAGCAACGACTCCGCAAATGCGATCGCTTCTTGATGTGAGCGGCCACCTGCAAGCTGGGCGAGCTCCTCACGGCGGGCCTGGGTATCGAGGGGCTCCACCCGCACGACGGTACGTTCATCATTCGGCTCGGCGGCGGCTTTGCGGCGACTTTTGTGTTGCGGAGTCCCGACGATCTGCTTGCCGACCCGATAGTGGGCATCGGCCATGGCCGCCACCAGGGGCTGGTGAGTGACGCACAAAACTTGATGGTGACGGCTAAGCTGATAGAGTTTTTCGGCAATTGCTTGGGCGACGCGGCCCGAAACGCCCACATCAATTTCGTCAAAGACCATAGTGCCGATGGGGTCAACCTTAGAAAAGCAGGCCTTTAGGGCCAGCAAAAATCGGCTCATTTCACCCCCTGAGGCAATTTCTGCCAGGGGCTGGAGGGGCTCACCAGGGTTGGGGCTAAAGAGTAATGCGATCGCGTTTGCCCCGGTAGCGTTGGGCAACTGGGGTTGGATATCAACCTTGAACTTGACCCGCTCCATCGCCAGGGGCTTAAGTTCAGCAATCAGTTGTTCCTCAAGCCGATGAGCAGTCTGCTGGCGCAGCTGGGTAAGCTGCTCAGCCTCAGCATCTAGCTGGGTTTGAGCCTTTTGGTAGGCCGCCTCTAAATCTTCCACTGACTGACCATCCCCGTTCAAAACCGCTAGAGCGGCCAAGATTTCTTGGTGATAGTCAATCAGCTCTGGGAGTTCTCGCCCATATTTACGACACAGCTGCTTGAGCTGCAGAGTGCGCTGCTCTACCGCCATCAGCCGTTCTGGGTCAGCTTCAATACTTTCTCCGTAGGTATTGATCAGCCGCCCGGCTTCTTCAACCTGGGCTAAAGCGTCGCCAATCAGCTCTAAAACCGGCTCTACCTCTGGGTCAAATCGCTGCATGTCAGTCAGAATATTCTCAACTTTGCCTAGCAAGTCGGAGCAGGCTTCGGCGGAGCCATCCCCCTCATAGAGGGCCTGATACACCTGATAGCTTTGCTTCTGCAGTTCGACGCTGTGGCTGAGGCGCTGCTGCTCTTGCTTGAGGCGATCGAGTTCTTGCGGGTCTTCGATGCCGACCTGGCTCAGCTCACGGGCCTGATACTCAAATAAATCAAGCTGCTGCTGCCGCTGTTGCTCAGCGCGCTGCCGCCGCTCTAGTGCCTGACGGGCCGTAGTGGCGACCTCGTAGGCAGTAGACACAATCTGGCGCTGGGCCATCACTGGCTGACCACCGAAGCCATCAAGCCATTCCCGCTGGAGGTCAGCGGAGCCCAGCTGCACCGTTTGGCCCTGGGCGGTCATCTCAACCAACAGCTGCCGCAAAGCTTCGATTTGAGGTTTATTGACTACCACCCCGTTGAGTCGCGAGCGGCTGCGCACCGAGCTTTTACTCGCCGTGAGTTCCCGGCTGCATACCAGCTCGGCCTCAGCTGGGATGTCATGCTGCTGTAGCCACGCACGCAGGGCCGGATACACCTCAAAAGTCGCTTCGAGCTGCGCTTTACGAGCCCCCGTACGCACCAGCCGACCACTGGCCTTGCCCCCTAACACGGCGTCAATGGCATCTAAGATGATAGATTTACCGGCTCCGGTTTCCCCTGTTAGCACGTTTAGTCCCGAGGTCAGATCGAGGTTCAGCTGGTCAATCAGGGCAAAGTTTTCGATTTTCAGGGAGACTAGCATGGCAAAGGAGCTAACCTTCTCAGGGTAAAAGTCAAAGTACTGGCTGCGGTTAGGGGTCTGGTTATCCCTAATTTAGGATCGTTGCCCATATGTGGTTTCATCGAATCGTAACGCTTAAAAATTCTCGACTTGAACCGATGTGGGGATGACGTTGTTACAATAGTTTACAGAGACGCGTTGACAAGGACGTGTGACGGGTTGAACCTGTCCGTACTTGAGTCCTAAAGCGTCTGCTTGTTGCCCCCATCCTATTCAGCTGCCCTATCCCGTCTAACTGTCCTATCCCACTGACTGTATGAAATCTGCGGTTTCCCCTCGGCTTGACCCTCCTACCCAGCTTTCTGGGCCAGCCCCTGATGTGGGCACTGCTCCTCAGTCTACCGCGAAGGTTCCGCCGACTTCGTTAGAAGATATCTTGATCTACGATCCCGATGCGATCGCAACCTACTACGGTCGTCGTCCGTTGCAGATTGTACTGCGGCTGATTGAGATCTTCTGGCTATTTTCAGGCTATGGATTGGGGCTAGCGTGGGACAAAGCTACGCAGCGCAGCCAAAAAAGTGAGCTTAAGCGAGCGGTGCAGCTGCGGCGCATTTTGACTCAGTTAGGGCCTGCCTACATCAAGGTAGGTCAGGCTCTGTCTACACGCCCCGATCTGGTGCCAGCTTCATACATGGGTGAGCTGGTTAAGCTGCAAGATCAGCTGCCCCCGTTTTCCAATGAGACCGCCCTTCGCTTTATTACAGAAGAGTTGGGACAGCCCCCCGAGGCCATTTACGACGAACTGTCTGATCACCCCATTGCCGCCGCTTCGCTAGGTCAAGTTTACAAGGGTCGCCTCAAAACGGGAGAAGAGGTTGCCGTTAAGGTCCAGCGTCCCGGGCTAGCCCAAAAAATCACCCGCGACATCTACATTTTGCGAGGGGTTTCTCAGTGGGCCACGAACAATATTAAGCAGGTTCGCAGCGACCTGGTCAGCATCATGGATGAGTTCGGTGCTCGCATTTTTGAGGAGATGGACTATAACCACGAAGCTCAAAACGCAGAGCGCTTTGCCGAACTTTATGGCTATCTCCCTGAAATTGTCGTGCCGGTGGTTTATCCGCAATACACGGGTCGTCGAGTCATGACCATGGAGTGGATTGACGGCATGAAGCTGACCCAGCCTGAAAAACTTCAGGCCCGAGGGTTAGATGCCACCTACGTGATCGAAGTCGGGGTGCAGTGTTCGCTGAGGCAGCTGCTTGAGCACGGCTTTTTCCACGCAGATCCGCATCCAGGCAACCTGCTGGTGACCCCAGAGGGTAAGCTAGCCTACCTCGACTTTGGCATGATGTGCGAGGTTGAGCCCTACCAGCGGTACGGCTTGATTGAGGCGATTGTACACATGGTCAACCGTGATTTTGAGAGCCTGGCCCAGGACTACATCAAGCTCGAATTCTTGGATGTAGACACGGATCTAACCCCGATTATCCCTGCCCTGGCAGAGGTGTTCAACAACGCTTTGGGAGCCTCCGTGGCTGAGCTCAACCTTAAAAGCATGACCGATGAATTTTCGTCTTTGATGTACGAATATCCGTTCCGGGTGCCTGCCTACTATGCGTTGATTATTCGCTCTCTGGTCACCCTGGATGGGATTGCCATCAGCGTTGACCCCGACTTTAAGGTGCTCAGTAAAGCCTACCCCTACGTATCTAAACGGCTGCTGACCGACCCGGCTCCCGCCCTGCGCGAGTCGCTACAGGAGCTGCTTTTCAAAGATGGCAGCTTCCGTTGGAATCGTCTCGAAAACCTGCTGCGCAACGCCCGAGATAGCGATGATTATGACCTCGCTAAGGTGCTCAACCAAACGCTAGAGTTTTTATTTTCAGAGCGGGGGAAATTTATTCGCGATCGCATTGCTGATGAGCTAGCCAAGGGCGTTGACCAAATGGGCGTTCACCTTCTAAATCAGCTGCGGCACTCAGTCAACGCCCGCCTGAGCTGGGAAAACGAAGCTGCGCCAGAATCTTATACTGAGAACCCAGCAGCGGTTGCCGACAGTTGGGAAAACCTTGTTCGCATCCTTGAGATCTTAAGGGAGACAAAAGGATTTGATACGCAAACTTTGGCAACTGTGCTGCCCCAGGTGTTGTTCAAACCAGAAACCCACCAGATGGGTCAGCGAGTCGTCAACCGGTTAGCTCAACGGGCCATTGCGCGAATGATTAGACAGATTTTACTAGGGAAAGAACCCGCCAAGCTAGCACCTGCCCCCTCCAAAGCCTTAGTATCAGCCGGTAGCACACCTGCTTAGGCCTTTAGCTTATCTCAGTCCTTCAAATTAAGCTTCGCGACCTGCTGCTCCATAGCCTGGCGCTCAAGCCTTAGCTGCTGCTCAAGCCGTTCGATCTCGTCCTGCTTTAGGGCGATTTTAGCTTCGCGATGCTCTAACTCTTCTCGCTCAATCCGCAGCTTTGTCTCCAGCTCTTGAAACTCGTGATATCTCGGCATAATCTCAGCTTCGCGGCGCTCTAGTTCCTCGCGCTCAAGTCGAAGCTTCTTTTCAAGCTCTTGAATTTCGTCGCGACGGGCAGCTGTTTCGAGGGCACGGCGTCTCACATCCTGATCTTTAAGGGTCAGTGACTGCCGCCACTGCTCAGCGCGTTCAGCTTCTTGCTGCAAAAATTCTGGTGTGATTCCTTGGGTTAAATACTGAGAGACTATTTCCAAAACCCAATCAGTTGCGTCCTCGAGCTTGAGAACACTGTCTTGGCTATCCAGAGTCAGCAAAACTAAATCGCCCTCTCTAAAGGGGGTGGCGTCGGTAGTCTCGACCAGCTTTTCGCGAACGGTCTGCTCCCAAAAAAAATCTGACACTTGACGAGCCAACAACTTAAGCTTTGCCTCACCCGGTAAAGATTTTTGATAAACCTTGGCCAGGTACTGCATGGGTGCGTCCTGTTTAAATATAGGGTTTAAAGTTCGAGTATACCGTGAGTCTAGAGTTCTCGCTTCAGGATTGCTCGCTTCATAGTCTAATCAACATATTTCTGTAAAAGAATTAATAAGTACATATCCTTTAGAAAAGAATTGCCATCCGTAGCTTGTGCCAGAAATTGGATAGGCATAT
Source organism: Cyanobacteria bacterium P01_A01_bin.114 (assembly GCA_039815385.1). GTDB lineage: Bacteria > Cyanobacteriota > Cyanobacteriia > Phormidesmidales > Phormidesmidaceae > SIO4C1. Next base: position 2,056 of record JBCBZL010000022.1, on the reverse strand, counting down.
CCGAAAAACTACGGTCAAAACAATTCCAGTAATTAATTCAGTAGGTATATTTGACCAGCAACGGTATCTTGGGTACTCTCTTGAGTCTTAAGAATCCGGTAGGTTGGTCATATTTATCAGTGGAGCTTGTCTCCGCAGCCGTAAAGAACCGCTTCTGTTTGATAAATGAGCCAAGTAATACCGATGTCATGGGCTGCCGTCCGAGCAGTCAAACCTCCGGTAGCTGTTTCCGAAAAACCCGAACAGCTTACCAATATTGATCTTGTTGTCCGCTGTCAATCTCAAGTCCACCCTGACACAGCCGCTTTCTCAGAGCTGATGAGCCGCTATCGCTCTCATGTGGAAAGATTGCTGTACCACCTTGCGCCAGATTGGTCTGACCGGGCTGACTTAGCCCAAGAAGTCTGGATTCGGGTCTATAGAAATGTCAGACGACTGAAAGAACCCGTCAAGTTTAAGGGCTGGTTGGGTCGTATCACCACTAACTTGTTTTACGACGAGTTGCGCAAGCGCAAGCGCTTCGAGGTGACGATTTCTTTAGATGCACCTCGTTTGCTAAGTGACGGTCAAGTCGATTGGGAAATTGCCTGTGATGGCCCCAGCCCAGTAGACAACATGATGACCCAAGAGTTCTACGAATGTCTAAAGGGCGCAATTTCTGACCTGCCTGAGGTTTTTCGAACCACAATTGTGCTGCGTGAGATTCAAGGGCTGCCCTACGAGGAAATTTCTGAGCTTACAGGGGTTTCACTGGGGACTGTCAAATCTAGAATTGCGCGCGCCAGACACCGTCTCCAAGGCGATTTACAGAATTACCTGGACGGCCAAACTCGGAGATCATCTTAGTCTCTCTATGGTTTTGGTTGCTCTGCTTTGGTTGCTCTGTTTTAGTTCCTCTGTTTTGGTTCCTCTGTACAGACTCAGGTGAATAAAAACAGACTCAGGTGGATAACCCAGGCGGATCTAAAGAGCTACTATACCCCTTATACAGCTGCACATATCTCCTCTCCGGAGTCCTTTTGGTTCTACTAGAACAGCGGGCTAAGCTCGCGGGGGCGACGATAGCCGGGGAGCGAATCATGTGCAGCTTCAAATTTATTGGGTATCAGGATACTTTTTCTGCAAATTACTGTCTATGATTCGAGTATTATATTGGTTGCAATATGACCTTGACCTGTTCGTGGGTAGTTTGGGTATCTTTAGCCTAGTTCTTACACGCTGCTAGAGGGTTCTCTAGAGCATACAGCCTTGAGAGCATACAGTCTTAAGAGCATACAGTCTTGAGAACACAGAGTTCTGAAAGCACACAGTCTTGAGAGTTTTTGACAAGCGTTATGACCTCAAACTTTGACGATATTGACGGCCATCTGCGCTCAACCGCCTCGGATGCATCTCCCCCTCCGTGCGAGTCAGCTGAGCTGCTTTTGGACGTGATGATGCGCGATCGATTTGAGTTGCTGAGTGCTTACTTAGATGGCGAGGTGACTCCATACGAGCGACGCCAAGTCGCACGGTGGCTGAGTGAAGATAGTCGGGCGCAGGTGCTATACCATCGGTTACTCTCGCTCAGACAGGCGATGCGCTCTGTGCCGATTGAGTCAGCAGAGGTGACGTCTACCTTTGTAGCGGACATCGCTTTTCAGGCTGTCTGTAAGCGCATCAAGATAGCCTCTCTCGCGATTGCTTGTACAGCCTCTGCTGTTATCTTGAGCAGCACCCATGGGGTGCTCAAACCGCTGTTACCGGCTTTTCGCTGGGGGGTTTCTCAGTCGGCTACTTCGTATGGCTCAGAATCGCTGGAAATTATCTTGAGCGAGCCTGTTATCGAGTTACACGGCGCGGAGAAAGCGGTCGATTTGAACCCTGACGTTAGGACCGATCTATAGCCAGCGCCAAAGTCAACTGTACGGCCTAATCCGACCTGTGCAATTAATTCTGAGGGTGCGGGACCAGCTTGAAATTGAGATGACCGGTTCTAAACCAGGAGAGATACTCTCGGTTGTAGACTAAGGCAGTGAGTGCGGCTAACGCAGCCGAGCCAGATTTAGACCAACTC
>JBCBZL010000236.1:0-7916 GCA_039815385.1 Cyanobacteria bacterium P01_A01_bin.114 | reverse complement strand
GCGCGATCGCAACCCCCCTAAATCTTCTCTCAGCAAAACACTGATGGTGCCGATATGCACCGTGCCGTCCGGATTCGGCGTCAGCTCCAGCCAGTAGGCCAGATTTTCTCCTTCTCTCAGCTCACCCCGAACCAAATTACGACCAGGACGCAGTAATCGTGACGGTGATGACTCAGGATAGCTATAGACTGGCAGCGCGCGGCGATAGTCAGCGTAAATATCGGGGCCGTAGAGCAGACGCAGCGACTCTTCGAGGCGCTCAATACTGACCCCATCGACCATATCGATCAGGGTAAATTTCTCAGTACGGACGGTGCTGCGGTCAATATCCTGGTTCAAAATGGCAGGCTCGTCGCTGGTGTTGGCATAGCCGCCTGCCGGGAAAACCGTTGCCTGGAAACTAAAACGACGAGCGGGGGTATCGACCCGATTGACCAGCAGCCGCTCCCGTGCAGTAGCCCGCAGGGTTGGGTGGGCTTTCATCCAGGTTTCGACATCATCTACTGACTGGCCTGGAATGGCCTGGCTAGCTGTTCCCAGCCCTAGCCAAATCGTCGCCGCCATCAAACCGTAGCTTAGATACTTTTTCATCGTGTTCCTATAGAGACCCAAATCCCTTTTTCTTTTTGTTCTTCTTTTTCTTTCGCTTGCCTTGGCCGTGACCGCGCCAGCCAGGCTGCGGACCACCGCCCATGCCGGGCATCCCGCCCATGCCAGGGAACCCACCGCCCATATCGGGAAACCCACCGCCCATACCCCCCATACCGGGCATGCCGCCTTGGCCCATTTGCTTCATCATCGAGCGCATCCGTTGGAAATCGCTGACCAGTTTGCTCACATCGCGCTCTTGGAAGCCCGCACCTCTAGCAATGCGGCGACGACGACTGGGAGCATTAGCCAGCAGGTCAGGATCTTGCCGTTCGGCCATGGTCATTGAGTTGATCATGGCTTCAGAGCGTTTAAGCTGCACCTCACCCTGCTGTAGCTGATCGGCAGAGAGTTTGTTAGACATCCCTGGGATCAGCTTCATGATACCCGCCAGGGATCCCATATTCTTCATCAAGCGAGTTTGTTTTAGAAAATCATTAAAATCAAACCGCGCTTCCATGATCTTGGCTTGCAGCTGTTCGGCGTCGGCCAGGTCCACTTCTTCTTGAGCTTTTTCGACCAGGGTGAGCACGTCACCCATGCCCAAAATCCGGGAGGCCATCCGGTCGGGGTAAAAGGGCTGTAGAGCTTCTACCTTTTCGCCGACGCCGATAAATTTGATCGGCTTGCCTGAGATCCGCCGGACTGACAGGGCTGCACCGCCACGGGAGTCCCCATCCATCTTGGTGAGAATTGCCCCGGTAATGCCAATCTGCTCGTGGAAGGTCTGGGTGAGGTTGGCTGCCTCTTGGCCGGTCATGGCATCTACCACCAGCAGCACCTCATCGGGCTGAATGGTGTCTTTGACCTGGGCGAGCTCGCCCATCATGTCTTCGTCAATCTGCAAGCGGCCCGCCGTGTCGACAATGACGGTATCAATATTGTCTGCCTTCGCTTTAGCGATCCCCTGGCGGGCAATTTCTACCGGGTTGGCGTCGGTGCCCATCTCAAACACGGGCACGTCAATTTGCTTGCCTAATGTGATCAGCTGATCAACCGCAGCCGGGCGGTATACGTCCGTGGCCACCAGCATGGCTGAGCGGTTTTGCTTACGTAGATGCAGCGCTAGCTTAGCTGAGGCAGTGGTTTTACCCGTCCCCTGTAGACCCGCCATGAGGACGACCGTGGGTCCTGGGTCTGCACTGGCCAGGGGGACGTTTTCATCCCCCATCACGGCGACTAGTTCGTCGTAGACGATCTTAATGAATTGCTGATCGGGGCGTACGCCTGAGACGACCTCTGCGCCCTGGGCTTTTTCGCCGACCTCTGCGACAAAATCTTTGACAACGTTGAGGTTGGCGTCTGCCTCTAGCAGGGCTCGCCGTACTTCTCGAAGCGCCTCCTTGACATTCGACTCAGAGATTTTGTCCTGACCGCGTAGCGTTTTCCAGGCGGACTCAAATCTTTCGGAGAGGGCTTCAAACATAAGGCTGAAAAAACGTGGGCTAAGAAAATTTGGACTGAAATGGCATCAGTAGTGCTGATGTCAGTATTACTGAAATTAGATTGCTCTATTGTAAAGGGTTTGTTTCGGTCTTGATCACCTGTCATGTTTCTCAAGCAGGTTGGCTTCCTGCGTATCTCAGTAATCTTCTGTATCCCTCCTTGAGTGAAGGCTTTCACAATTTGCCCCGTAACCCTTTTATGGATGATTACCCGTAGGCAATCCGCGCTGACTGGGAAGTTGGTATTTTCGGATATCTAAAAGGGGCGAAATTTTCAAAAACGAAACAATAAAGCCTGGTCTTCCCAACCAAAACTTTATCAGTAGAGATCGTGATAATACAGTCGCTCTTCACTCGTGAGTTCGATTGAATCGAAACATGACCTTATATTTATGGACTTTTTGAATTCAGGTCAGATCGGAGTTTTTGGAAGGGATAACGGAATCATGAAAGCGACTTTTTTTAGAGCGGGTGCTATCTGCGCAACTGCTATGACGACCATGTTTGTGTCAGCCACTGCAGCTAGTGCGTCTCTTGTTTTAGGGGAGACAGCGTATTATGAGCAACTCGGTAATAAGGACGGACTCAGCTACGAACTTTGGAATCGTTTTAATGACGGCATTAATACCGAGCGATTTGGTTTAGGTGAAGATGATCTCGAGGTTTTAGACCTGAACGAGTTGACTTGGCTAGCAGGTGTTGATCCTGTTGAGGTTTTCTTTATCAATGAAGGGGCAGGCTATCGCAATAAATTTTTCTACGCTACCGAAGAGCGCGACCCGTCAGCACCGAATGATACTTCCGGACTGACAAGTATTTGGGATGATGTGGCGTCTCCCGACAGCATTTTGAGCGAAAGTAATGGCCCATTGTCTTTAGGGGAGGGCGTTAACTTGGGTCGCTTTGCTGGTGAAACTCGGTTGAATTTCTTCTTGCAAAATCCTGATGGAAATGTCTTTGGTACCGATGCCGCCGTCGATGCCACCCTTAACCCAGACAATCTTCAGCATATTACGGCTTACCGCTCTGGTGAGTATATGGTGATTGGCTTTGAAGACAAAACGGATGGGGGCGATCGCGACTACAACGACGTTGTGATTGCGGTGAAAGGGTTAGTGGATACTGCCCCTGATCAAGATGTGCCTGAACCAGCGACGACTGCCGCGATCGCAACCCTGGCTCTCTTCGGGTTTGTCCGTCGTCGCCGCCTCGCGTAGTTTGCAGAGGAGTTAGCCATAGTCTTTTAGACTCCTGGCTTCACAGCTGATCGCAGACCGATTGAGCTCCCCTCAGCGGAGAATTCCGTATTTACCGAAGAAGAAGGATCGACTCCGAGTATAAAAATACACAATCTTGACGAAACCTTGTGGATTGTACTCATCCTGAATTTTCTGTGTGGCAGCCATGATAGGCGGTATACAGCCCGGCAATATCTTGATTCAACAGTTGAGAAGTTGCATTTTTGACATATGAAATTTTTCAGCGCCTGGGCTGAGAAAAATAACAGCTTTCACACAAAGTGAAACTTATTTTGTAGTACATCAAAAGGGAGATTGTAGACCATGGTGAGGCGACGGTTACTATATGCGGGTGCGTCGATGACGTTAGGCTTGTTGACAGTTGGTGGTGCTCAAGAGGCGATGGCCGCTTCTATGACCGCCACATTGACTGCAGATAATCACTACGCACTTTTCACAGGGAATGAGAGCGGTACCGAATGGAACTTTATTGGCCGTAATGAAAAAGGCGCGGGTGGTGTCGCTCAGAAGGATTTTGTTTACAACGAAGACGGCAGCTACAACTCTACCTACATTGGTGAAGGCGTCAGCTCTGGGGATGTGGCTAATGGCGGAAGCTATAACTGGTCTATGCCAGAAACCTGGACCTATGACATAGAGGGTGGTGACTATCTTTATGTGGCGGTTTGGGATGACAGTTCAGTCACAGAAAGTTGGATTGGCCAATTTGTATCTGATGCCCTCGAAGATGGGATGCTTTTATCTCAGGCAGAGGATTGGGAGTACATCAAAACAGTCACCCATGAAACTAACGATAGCTGGGGTGTCAACCCCGGTGATAATGGTGATACCCCAGCCACAGACGATCTGGCTTACCAAGTGGCAACGGCTAATGCGGGCGTTGACAATAGCTGGGTTGATGCCCAGAAAAAGGGAGATAATGGCGTAAATCCTTGGGGAAGTTTTGTTAACAAAGGGATCTCCTCGGAAGCCGATTTTCTGTACACGACAACGGACAAAAACGATGTCGCTGGTGGCAACAATCAGAAATACACCGTGTTTAGAACTCGGGTTGCTGTCCTGCAAGAGGAGCCAGATGCGGCTCAAACCCCCGAACCTAGTTCTGTATTAGGGTTGGCAATGTTGGGTATGTTACGCCTACGGTTTAAGCGCCGTTAGTCTGAGCGATCAAGTTCATGTTGGGCTGGTGCTTAGCACCAGCTTTTTTTTGCCCTGTAATTTGCGTCAGTTTGATCTGAGCTGGCGTAATTTGAGCTGCTGTCAGCAGAATCAATAATAATAGAAGATTGCAGGAAGCCTATGAGAGGCCATGACGCTAACGCCCGTCGAACTCAAATTTTTGCTGCGGTTGCTGGGGGCACCTGGCTATCGCACTGCCATCACTGCGATCAAGCCTAATCCAAAAACTAAGGCTCGCGAGCGCGATAGCATCTGTATGAGCCTGTGCAGCAAGGGGCTGGTGGAGTATACCGCTGAGGTTGCCCAGTTTGCGATCGCGCCTGCTGGCCGCACCCTCCTCAATTTAGACACTACCAGTCTGCCAGTCACCCCTTCAGAGCTGTGGACGCTCAAATCTTGTCGTCAGAAAACGATCACACCAGGGCAAATCAATCGCAAGGTGCCGGTGTCCGATCGGCAGGCCATCATTCAGACGCTAGGCCAGCGTGGCCTAGTCAACGTCAAAAAGAACCAACTCAAGGAAGTCTGGCTGACTGCCCAGGGGCAGCAATTTTTACTCAACGACTATCAACCCCAGGGGACTGCCTCAATTATCAGCGGTAATTTACTCAATCACTATGTTCAGTTTTTGCGACGGGCGATGACGCCGGGCGTAGAGGGAGTTGCGATAGATAGGGGAGCGGAGAGTGCAGGAAAGCCGAATGAGAGCGCAGTGCTTGAAACGATTACCCGGCTCGATCGCCAGCTCAATACGGACAACTACCTGCCGCTGTTTCACCTTCGGGATCAGTTGCCGCTGAGCCGAGATGAACTTGATCGGCACCTGTATGAATTACAGCGTCTGGATAAAATCGAACTCAGTACCCTGCAAGATGTGACCGCTTATAGTGAAGCGCAGCTAGCAGCGGGCATTCCCCAAGATGTGGGAGGAGCGCTGTTTTTTGTCAGTGTTAATTAGGTATTGACCAAGCATCCCTTGTGACTTCGTTAGATCAGCTGATTCAACGCAACATTAATCCGTTTGACCCGACCACCTTTAAACCGGGCAATTTTTGGCAAGAAACCCAAGATCTCCATCAGGAGGTGGCGTCGATTCATCAAGGGGTGCTGGATGACATTGAGCAGGCCCTAGATGCGGTTTCACAAGATCGCGCGACCCGCACGCTTTTGCTGGCTGGGGATTCGGGATCGGGCAAAAGCTATCTGCTGGGTCGCCTCAAGCGTCGTCTGAGGGACCGGGCCTGCTTTGTTTACATTGGCCCCTGGCCCGATAGTCAGTTTCTCTGGCGGCACGTGCTGCGGCAGACCGTCGACAGCCTGGTGCAGGTGCCTGAAGGGCAAAGCGATCCCCAGTTGATTCGTTGGCTGAGAGGGCTGCCTGCATTTTGCGATCGCAGCATGGCAAAGTGGGTGCTCGGAGAGCGTCGCCTGTTTGTGCGCGATTTGCGGGCCAGCTACCCAACGGGCATCTACAACGCTAAAGAATTTTTTGGGGTGCTGTACGACCTGACTCATCTAGAGCTGCGCCCTCTGGCCTATGACTGGCTGCGAGGAGATGACCTGGATGACGACGATCTCAAAGCCCTGCGGGTTAGGCAATCGATTGATTCGGAAGATGCGGCCCAAAAAATGCTCAGCAATTTTGGCCGAATTGCTGCCTCAACTCAGCCGATGGTGCTGTGTTTTGACAACCTTGATAACATTCCGCTGCTACCCAGCGGCAAACCTGATTTGCAGAGCCTTTTGAGTGTCAACTCTACAATCCACAACGAAAAGCTGAGCAACTTCTTGATCTTGATCAGCATCATTACTAGCACCTGGCGGCAAAACCAAAGCGTTCTACAACCGGCGGATGTGGCCCGCCTCCATGACAAACTGGTGCTGAAAACCATCAATCTCGATCAGGCCATGGCGCTGTGGGCCTCTCGACTGCATCCCCTACACTTGCAGGCTGACCCGCCCCCAAAGTCTGCGATTGCCCCCCTGTCGCGCCAGTGGCTTGAGCATAAATATCCAGGCGGTAAAACTCTGCCCCGTAGTGCCCTGATGCTTGGGCAGCAGCTGATTCAATACTTCAAAGAACAGCGAGAAATGCCCGCCGAACCTGCGCCGACAGGTGCAGTGCCCCCGACTGGCAAGGGGGGCGTGACGGGCTCCCCCCGGCCAAAGCCGCCGCCGCCCCTGCCAAACCTGCGGGCTAGCTTTGGTTTGGTCTGGCAGGCAGAATATCAAAAAGTGATCCAGCAGCTGACCCGGATTAGCCAGCTATCGTCACCCGAGCTAATCCGACGGTTACAAGAGGTGCTCGAAGCGCTACAGGTCGTCGGGGTTAAAACGCCTTTTCTGAAACGAACCAAGTTTTCGGCGTATTCTCTCGTGCACGAGCAGCCCACCCATACTGGCATTGTCTGGACAGAAGATCGGAATATGCAGACCTTTTTCTATGTGATGCGGGCCTGCGAAAAAGCGATGAAGGAATGCGATCGCCTTTATCTATTGCGAGCTGAGAAATTGGGCAAGGCCTCGACCAAGGGCTACAAGCTGTTTAAGCAAATCTTTGCCTATGCCCACTATTTACACGTGCAGCCCGATCTCAAGTCGGTACAAATGCTGGAAACCTACCATCGTCTGGTCAATGCAGCCTGCGGCGGGGAGCTGGTGGTAGGGCAAACGACGCCTAACCTAGCCAAGCTGCAGCAGCTGATGAGAGAGAGCGAACTCTTGAACGGGTGCAGCCTGCTCCAGGAACTAGAGATCATGGATGAAATGCCAAGATCACCCTCCCCTGCTTCCACTAGGACCTCTCAAAAGCGCTCTAAACCGCCTGTCTCGGGCAAGAACCCGCTGACTGGAGCTCAGCAAGCGGCTCACGATCACATTCTGAATCTAATGGCGACCCAGTCGCTGATGGGGCTGCAGGTGCTGATTGACCACGCCCAGACTCAGATTGGCAACCTGAGCGAGGCCGATGTAAGACAGGTGGTTGACCTTCTTTGCGATATGCAAAGCCTGAAAATTCTTGATCCCCAGGCTAAATTACAGGAGCAGCTGATCTGCTGGGTACCTCAAGATGGCTAAAGCTGCCCAAAAAAGCGTGAGCGTTACCCAAGTTAGGGTAGCGTTTGAATGCCCTCGGCTATTTTATCTAGCCGCTCGCTTTGGCGGGCGCACGCTGTTTGGTAGCGGAGCCGGGGTGGGGATCGCCTTTCATCAGCTGGCGGATGCCTGTGCCCACGAGCTGAGATCAACGCGGCTGCCCGGGACAGCACTCTCGCTGACAGAGCCTAGCCAGCTGGCCCAGCAGCTCCAGCAGCACTTATATCGACGAGTCTTTTTTCCGTATTTACAAAAGGTGGCCAGCCCCGCCCAGGTGGCTACCGTACAG
>JBCBZL010000130.1:0-12355 GCA_039815385.1 Cyanobacteria bacterium P01_A01_bin.114 | reverse complement strand
CTCCCACACACTTTTACGGAATAAGGGAGCAAACAGTGATAGTAAACTTAGTATTTCCATTTGCAGCAAGTTGGTTCTGACAAACCTATTATGCTTGCTGCTTTCCTACTACTGCTCCACACATTTGGATAAAGTCAAGCTAAGGATCATTTACCCAAAAATTAAGGAGGGGATTATGCCCCAGACTCATTTAGCACTGATCGCATTTGCTCTGCCACTTGCCCTCGTTTCTCCAGCTTGGGCGCAAAATTCTGAGCACCTCCAGCGCCTCGAGCTGACAGGGACTTGCCCGAATTGCGATCTGGTCAACGCTGATTTGAGGGCAGGGCACTTAATTGGGGTTGACCTGCGGGGGGCTGACCTGCGGGGGGCTAATTTAGCTGAGGTCAATTTTGAGGGAGCCGATCTAACCGGTGCAGACCTGCGGGGGGCCGACTTGTCGGGTGCTTACCTCACCAATGCAACGCTCAATGAGGCCCAGCTAGACGGCGCTGACCTTTCTGGGGCCACCCTTCGCTACACCGAGGTCGCAGGGGCTTCTCTGGAGGATATCAATCTGCAAGGGGCAGAGATTCTTGAGACGCCGATCAGCGTTGGCGGCGACTCAGGAGTGCAAGATTTGAATTCTGAGTTTTGAGCGAGCACTCCGCTCGTAGCGCATAGCTAAGGGTAATCACCAAAACGCATAGTTGAAACGCATAGTTAAGAGCGGCCCTTTTCTCAAGCCTGACTCAAAAATTGATTGACCTCGCTGCGGGTTGGCATCGATGGCTGTGCCCCCGGTCGAGTGACTGATAGGGCTGCTACCGCACTGGCAAAAGTGACGGCGTCTTTGATCGGTTGGCCTTCGGCCAGGGCCGCTGCCAGACCGCCGTTGAAGGCATCCCCGGCAGCGACCGTGTCAGCAACCTCGACTGGAAACGCTGGAATATCAAAGCAGGTAGCCAGGGTATCGACCACGACACCCTGGCTACCTAGTTTCACAATGACGGTGCCAATGCCTTGCTGACGCAGCTGTTGGGCCGCTTGGGCCGCACTTTTGCGATCGCATACCTCAAACCCCACTAGCTGTGATGCCTCAACCTGATTGGGGGTCAAAATATCGATGTGGGCACAAAAATCGGGCGAGAGGGGTAGACCGGCTGGGGCCGGGTCAACGATAACTGTCACGTTAGCCTGGTGAGCGAGTTTTGCAGCAGCAGCCACGGTCTCATGGGGAATCTCGAACTGTAGCAGCAGCGCTTGTGCCCCAGATAGCTGAGCTGATAAGGCCGATAGCTCAGCTTGGCCAACCCGATGGTTGGCACCAGGAACCACCATAATTTGATTTTCGCCAGTTTGGGCGACGGCAATCAGGGCGACCCCTGAAGGGGTATCACGATCGGGGGTAACCGCGTCTACGGTTACCCCGGCTGTCTTGAGGGCCTGACGCAAGGTTTCGCCAAACCCGTCTGTGCCAACCCGACCAATTAGCTGAGTGGGAGCTCCCAATTTGGCAGCGGCGACCGCCTGGTTGGCTCCTTTGCCACCGGGTATCGTCTCAAATGACTGACCGAGCAGGGTTTCTCCGGGTTTAGGCAAGCGGGCGACGCGGGCAACCAGATCCATATTTAAGCTGCCTAAGACAAGAATGCTCATGACAGATGACTCACGGCAGATAGGTCATGGCAGATTAGAGGCTTCGGCCTCTTTTTCCCAGGGGTTGGGTGGGCGATCGCTGCTCCACCCCCACCAGACAGTCTCACACTCACAGTGGTAAAACTCTTGCCACTTGCGCTTGTGGTTGTGGGTGTATACCGGGGCTCGGCGATTGATCCAAACAGACTGGGCGGCACCGCTGAGGGCACCACAGGTGGGGCAGCAAAACTGAAGGGCATGCACAGCATTTTCGGTCCAGGCGGGTGGAACGGGCGAAAAAGCTTCCATGGTGTTGTCTCCGAAATGAACTGTGGGCTTCGGAATAAGGTTTTTAATCAAGTCTTCTTCAATTATGGTGAATTTCGAGCCGAGCGACGATGATTCGAGATCGCAGATTGCTTTTTCGACCCAACATTTTGTGAAACGCCCCTAAAAACCTAATATTGAACCAAGACGCTCGCTAGGCAGGCAAAACTGTGAAAGCCATTAATTTACTGGGTTCCACTGGCTCCATTGGGACTCAAACCCTCGATATTATTGAGCATCATCCCGATCAGTTTCGCCTGGTAGGTATCGCTGCTGGGCGTAACGTTGAGCTGTTAGCCCAGCAGGTACGCCAGTTTAAACCCGAAATTGTGGCGATTTGGGATGTGACCAAGATCGGTGAGCTGAGGGATGCGATCGCAGATCTCGACCCCCAGCCCCAGATTCTTGCTGGCGACGAAGGGATTGTGGAAGTCGCCCGTTACGGCAGCGCCGAGGCCGTAGTCACCGGGATTGTAGGCTGCGCCGGGCTGTTACCCACCCTGGCCGCGATTGAAGCTGGCAAAGACATTGCCCTGGCCAACAAAGAAACCTTAATTGCCGGAGGGCCAGTGGTGCTCCCTTTGGTCGAAAAGCATCAGGTCAAGCTGCTACCCGCTGACTCAGAACATTCCGCTATTTTTCAATGCTTGCAGGGCGTGCCTAGAGGGGGGCTGCGTCGCATCATTTTGACCGCTTCTGGGGGGGCCTTTCGCGACTGGCCCGTTGAGAAGCTATCCCAGGTCACCGTCGCTGATGCGATCAAGCATCCCAACTGGTCGATGGGCCGCAAAATTACCGTAGACTCTGCCACGATGATGAATAAGGGGCTGGAGGTCATCGAAGCTCACTACCTATTTGGCATGGACTATGATCACATTGACATCGTTATCCATCCCCAGAGCATCATTCACTCCCTGATCGAAGTTCAAGACACGTCGGTCTTAGCCCAGCTGGGTTGGCCCGATATGCGTCTGCCGCTGCTCTATGCCATGTCCTGGCCTGAGCGTATCTATACTGATTGGAAACCTCTAAACTTGGCTCAAGCAGGCGATCTTACTTTCCGCGACCCCGACCACAATAAATATCCCTGTATGGAGCTGGCCTACGCCGCTGGCCGGGCGGGGGGAACCATGACCGCCGTGCTCAATGCCGCCAATGAGCAAGCCGTGGCCCTGTTTTTAGATGAAAAAATTCGCTTTTTGGATATTCCAAACGTGATTGAGCAGGTTTGCGATCGCCACCGCAGCGACCTCACCCAGCAGCCCTGTCTTGAAGATATTTTGCATGTTGACCAGTGGGCTAGAGCCGAGGTTAATCGCGTGAGCGATACGCTGTTGAAAGCCACTGCCGTTTAGATTGCCCCATCCCCCCTATGTGCAGGCGTTGCATGCAGCGCCCCTACCCAGTCCCCTGTCACTTTCTACTTCTAACTTCCCCATGGAAATCGTAGTTGTTATCGGTGCCATCGTCGTTTCTGTCCTGGTTTTTACATGGCTGCTGCGGGTGGTCAAGGCCACTTTGAAAACCGCCTTTTTGGTTGCCATTATTCTGTTAGGCCTACAGCTGCTTTTTGGCATTGGCCCTGGCACCATTTGGGACACGATTCAAAGCTGGCTACCCGGCGTCGGCCCACCTAACGGGACAAATTAAATCACTGCTGGACAACCTGAACTGCTTCTTAGCAATCTGCTTGGCCTTACCTTCGGCACTGCCTTATTTAAGGCCCTACGACATTTAAGACCCTACTTTGACGCCTTTATCACCAGCCCGATACCGATAGCAAGCCCAATAATAGGGGGTAGCCAGGCTGCCATAAAGGGACTGAGGACACCGACCTTACCCATCGCATCTGCGATGAAACTAAAAATGTAGTACCCAAAAATAATGATCACGCTGACGCCAAAGCTGGTGGCTCTACCCGTGCGTCTGGGGCGAACCCCAATGGAGGAGCCCACAATACCAAAAACCACACAAACAATGGGAATCGAATATTTTTGCTGAATCCGGAGTTCCCAGAGACGGGCTTTGCGGTCGTCACCGCTCTGGCGCAAAAGTTTTAAATGCTCGGTAGCCTCACCAATATTCATCTCGTCGTCGTCTTTGCTGTTAGAGGCAAGGTCGAGAGGGGCGCGGGGTAGCTTGAGCTCTTGCTCTTCAAATTTGACGATATGACCAAAAGAACCATCAGGAGAGATAGCGTAGATAGTCCCGTTCTTAAAGTTCCAAGTGTTGCGTTTTAGATCCCAGGTGGCAGAGTCAGCACTGACAATTTGATCAAGCCCGGTCTGAGAAAAATCTAAGATAGTCAGCCCCTGCATCTCGGTGCCATTAAATCTGCGGGCGTAAAAAAGTCGGCCCAGTTCTTTTGAGTTAGCGTCATCAGCCGCATCTTGATACTCGTTGTACAGAATATTCCGATCTCTGAAAGGCAGACGTCCAGACTCAAGGGCTCTATCCAGGATGATCTCGGCCCGATAGTTTGCAGCCGGGGTGATGACTTCGTTGAAAACAAAGGTCACCCCGGTCACAAAAATGCTCAGTGCGACTGCTGGGGCAATAATCCGGCGGACGCTGATACCGCAGCCGCGCAGGGCAATCATCTCACTGTCTGCCGAAAACCGACTGTAGGTCATCATCGTGGCCAGCAGCGTCGACATGGGAAAAGCCAGGACGATAAACTCTGGCATCCTCAAGACAAAAATCTGCATGGCTAAGGAAACTTGCAGCCCTGATTCTGTGACTTCGCGAATCAGATCAAATAGCGCCCCTACGGACACCCCAATCGATGAAAAAGCGCCGACCCCAAATAGAAACGGCAAGAGCAGTTCCTTGGCGATGTAGCGATCCATGATGGAGATGCGTGGCCACCAGCTAGGACTAAACCCTAGATCAATATCGGGGGTGTCAGGGGGTTGGGCGCTGGTGGTCATCGTATTTAGAACTTGACATTCAGAACTAACGTTTAAAGCCTTCGCCCAAGTAGTGCTGTCTGACCAAGGGGTTGGCGTACAGGTCTTCGGCACTACCATAGGCCAGAATCTGGCCTTCGCTCATGATATAGGCCCGGTCAATAATGCTGAGGGTTTCACGAACGTTGTGGTCGGTGATCAAGATACCCATACTGCGATCGCGCAGTTCGCCCACAATCGTTTGAATTTCGGACACGGCAATTGGGTCAACCCCCGCAAAGGGCTCATCTAGAAACAGAAAGTTGGGGCCATGGGGGCCGCTGGCCAGAGCCCGAGCGATTTCGGTACGACGACGCTCTCCGCCTGATACCTGGATGCCCAGGGTATTGGCAATCTTTTCTAACCGAAACTCTTTGAGCAACGACATGAGCCGCTTAGGTTGCTCATGTCGGGGGACATGGGTTTGCTCCATCACGAGGCGAATATTGTCTTGGACAGAGAGGTGCCGAAAAATGCTCGCTTCTTGAGCTAGATAGCCAATCCCCAATTTCGCCCGCTCGTTCATCGGCAGATGGGTAATATCGATCTCGTTTAAGCTCACATTGCCGACATCGGGTTTTTCGAGGCCAGTGGCCATGTAAAAAGTTGTGGTTTTGCCCGCCCCGTTAGGCCCCAACAGCCCTACAATCTCACCTTGGGCGACGGACAAACTGACGCCCTTGACGACCTGACGCCTGCCATAGGTTTTCTGAACGTTCTCAAGAATTAACTTCAAGGGGCTTGTTTTTGAGGCCTGGGGAATAACAGCCGATGGCTCAAATTTTACCAGAGGTAACTGCATCACTCATTACGAAGAAGGTTAGTGGCCAGTTGATCAGGGCCAGTTAGTCAGGGCCAGTTAATCAGCAGCCGGCGGATCAGCAGTCGATGGATCAGCGGCTGGCAGCTCAGTAGTCGGCAGCTCAGTGGTCGGCAGCTCGGATGGAATGGGCTCTGGCTGAGGCAGATCGGGCAGGCTACTGGGGGCTGCGTCGGCAGACGGCTCGCCAGCAGGCGGCGAGGGCGGCAGGATGTAGATTGACTCCACCTGCTCATCGGGTTGGGGAGTGGCTACAAACCGCCCCTGATCGATCAAATAGGTCACGGTTTCAGCCCGTAGCGTATTGCCCTCTTGCTGGACATAAACGCTGCCGGTCATAATAATGCGCCGTTCGCGGCTAAAGTACTGAGCCTGGGCAGAGGTCGCAAAGATCTGTCTCGATGGGTAGTCAACCCGAACGTTGCCACGGGCGGTGATGATACCTGTGTTGGCGTTGGCCTCTTGAACATCAGCCCGCAAGGTAATCGCCCCGCCGTCTGACGGAGCCGCCGCTGGCTGAGCCCGCGCTTGGGAGAACGGCATAGCTGTGAACAAAATAGGCAAGCTTAACAGGGCTGCTGCTGCAAAATCTTGAAGTCTTGAATTATTAAGCCGAGCGGCAAACCTCATGCCAAACCGCCTCTAGGGTTCCCTGTCATACGTTCTTCTCTTTCACCATAGCGTGTCGCCAGGACGACGCTTGCGAAAAAAGCCACTTCCTGGACTGTCTTTAGTTTCTACTCTAAACCTGACACAATGTCAGCTAACTTTTTGTGGTCAGCTAACTTTTTACACTGTTGGCTAACTTTATCAAAAGTAATGGGTGATCGGGAACGAATCGGGTACTTACGGTTCATATTCAATAGCTGTGCATTTTAGGTTCAGTTTTGTGAGTGCCTATTCGGTCAGGGATTGAATTTTGGGAACCGGTTTAAGGGCTTTTTCGGAAGTGCTTTTGGCAGGGCTGCCATCGGTCAGCGCCCTAGCTAAAGTTTGGATGCCTGTTGGCCCAGTTTGCTGGAGTGCGCCGAGCCATACGTGGGCTTGATCAACCAGTCCAGCCACATCAATGCCGCCAAAGGCGGGTTCAAATGGAGCTAATCGATGACTGCCTTCGCCTAGTAGGATGGCCGCGCCATGCCAGTTTTGGTTACCCAGGTGGTACAGACCCACGGCGATTTGCAAGATGCCCTGATAAAAAGGTTTTTGGGGTGCGATCGCATCCATCCAGAGCGCTTCTAAGGTATCGTGACACGCATAGTAATCACCCTGATTAAACTGCTCGACCCCGATCCAAAAGTCATCTGGAAGCGAGTCTATGTCAGCGGGCGGGGGGGTATTTGCCATGGCCAAAGGAGAGCGTGGGGGCATAGGGTAGTCAAAATTCCCGCTTATTGCCCCCTTAACTATTGCCCCTTGATTAGGTGTACAGATTAATCAATCAAATCAAAGCAGAGGTGTTATCCTCCACTGTGAGTGTGTGTTGTCAGGAGTGTCAAGTATGGTAATTTCTCCGGTCAGGGCCGTGAGGCCAACGCTTTCGAGTCAGTTCCCGGTAGGTACGGGTTGGCAACCCCTCAGTTTGCCAGTCGCCCCGCTGTTTGGCACAGATGGGATTCGTGGCAAAGCGGGCGATATTCTAACAGCCCCTCTGGCTGTTCAAATCGGCTTTTGGGCTGCCCAGGTGCTTACGCAGGGCCGTTCAAAACCAGCGCCAATCATTATTGGTCAAGATTCGCGCAACTCTAGCGATATGCTGGCGTCGGCGCTGGCGGCTGGGCTCACCGCCGCAGGCGTAGACGTTTGGAACTTAGGCCTAAGCCCCACCGCAGCAGTCTCTTATCTGGCCAGCTGCCCTGAGACAGCGGGGGGGATTATGATTTCGGCCAGCCACAACCCCCCCGAAGATAATGGCATCAAATTTTTTGGCCCAGACGGCGCTAAGCTAGCCAGCCAGCTCCAAAAGCGAATTGAGTTGGCCCTCCGCAGTGGCACCTTAGCCGATATGAGCTCGGCCGAGGTAAATGCATCCCAAGGGGCTTGGGGCAAAACCTATCAGACCCCCGATCTCATTGAACGGTATGTTGATTTTCTGCATCAGCCCTTTCAGCCCCAGCCTGACCTCAGTGGCATGCGTATCGTCTTGGATCTCGCCTGGGGAGCCGCTACCAGCGTGGCTGAACGCGTATTTGAGGCGACGGGTGCTGAGGTATTTGTGATCCATGGGATGCCGGATGGCGATCGCATTAATGTGAACTGCGGTTCGACTAACCTCAGCTCTCTCAAGGCCGCTGTCAGCGAACATCAGGCCGATATCGGCTTTGCCTTTGACGGCGATGCTGACCGCGTAATGGCGGTAGATAGCAAAGGCCGCGTCGTAGATGGGGACTACATTTTGTATTTTTGGGGCCGTACCCTACAGCGGGGCAATCGTTTGCCAGAAAACACCATTGTCTCTACGGTGATGGCCAACCTGGGGTTTGAGCGAGCCTGGAATCATCTTGGCGGTCAGCTGGTGCGCACCCCCGTAGGCGATCAGCATGTTCACGCTGAGATGGTGCAGCGGGGGGCCATGCTAGGGGGCGAACAGTCGGGACACATTTTGTGTCACCACTACAGCGTTACAGGCGACGGCATCTTAACCGCCCTGCACCTGGCAGATCTGATCAAGCAGGCGGGCAGTTCGCTACCGGCGCTGATTGACGATAGCTTTAACCCCTATCCCCAAAAGCTGCAAAATGTCCGGGTCGAAGACCGCGACCGCCGCCTCAACTGGTCTGACTGCGAGCCCTTGCAACAGGCGATTGATCACGCTGCTGCCGCCATGGGCGATCAGGG
This sequence comes from Cyanobacteria bacterium P01_A01_bin.114, assembly GCA_039815385.1. Taxonomy (GTDB): domain Bacteria; phylum Cyanobacteriota; class Cyanobacteriia; order Phormidesmidales; family Phormidesmidaceae; genus SIO4C1. The sequence goes on along the minus strand of JBCBZL010000130.1, from coordinate 3,805 downwards.
GCGGATCTTGGTGCGGGCCTCTGGTACAGAGCCGGTAATTCGCGTCATGGTAGAAGCTGCCAGCCCCGATCTGGTAGAGCACTGGACGGGGCAGCTGGTGGGTGTGGTCACCCACCAGCTAGCAGCTTAGTTTCACGCCTCCCCACGGTGGCCTCCGTTCAGATTACGACTCAGGCAGTAGGCGAATGCTGGTGGGCTCAAATCGGGTCACCCAAAGTTGCAAATTTGGATCGGGCAGCTGGACCCGGACGGCTTGTAATATTTCATCCGCTGCTGCCTGGGTTTCGGTGAGGGTGAACACGGTTGGCCCTGAGCCTGACATCATCGTACCGAGCCCGCCAGCACTGGCCATAGTTTCCCTGAGCTGAGCCACATTGGGATGGGTGGGGAGGACAACGTTCTCTAGGTCATTATGAAGGTGCTGGCCAATAGCTGGATTGTTTTGGGCTGAGATCGCACCCACCATAGGGCCAGAATGCACCCGCTGCTGTCGCTCGGTCAAGGTGACGGTATCGGTCACCTGGACGTAGGTGTCGCCAAACTGCTGGCGATAGCTTTTGTAAGCCCAGGGGGTCGAGACTGACAGGCTTTCATATTTGGCCAGCACTGCATAGAGCCGATTGTCATTGGCGATGGGGGCGAGCAGCTCACCGCGCCCGGTTGCGATCGCGGTGCCGCCCAAAATACAAAAAGGGACATCTGAGCCTAGTTTCGCCCCTAGCTGCATCAGCTCGATTTGGGTGAGTCCTAAATTCCAAAGCAGGTCTAGCCCCACTAAGGCCGCTGCTGCATTGGTAGAGCCTCCGGCCAATCCGGCCCCCACCGGAATTCTTTTCTCAATGGTGATATGTACACCGCCCTGCTGATTAATTTGTTCGGGAAAGGTCTTAGCCAGCAGCGCCGCTGCCCGAAAGGCCAAGTTTGACTCATCTGTGGGTACCTGGGGATGATCGCAGTGAACCTGGATGGTGGGCGTTCTCACCCCGCGCAGCGTAATCCGATCGGCTAGATCAACGCTTTGCATCACCATCACCAGCTCATGAAAGCCATCGGGACGATCGCCAATGATTTCAAGGTAGAGATTGATTTTGGCCGCAGCCAGGAGAGAGTAGGTTTTCATTCAGATTTCATTTCATCATTTCGCTAACACGATTACTTAGCGTCACCCAGCTCGGCACGCTCAAATCTTCTGCCCTCGCCTGGGGATTGAGGGCCATGGCTTCAAGGTGATCTGTGATCTGGTCGCGGTTGATCAGACCTTTCAGATTGTTGCGTAGCATCTTGCGCTTTTGAGAAAAGCCGACTTTGACGAGCTGCTCCAGCAGTTTAGGATTTTGGGCCTGCATCGGAAAAGGTCGGGGGCGAAGACGCACAACGGCGGATTCGACTTTGGGGGGCGGCTTAAAAGATTTGGCAGGCACCGGGCAAATCAGCTCGCAGTCAGCCAGATATTGCACCCGGACGGACAGAGCCCCAAAGGTTTTGGTGCCGGGAGGAGCATAGAGTCGATCAGCCACTTCTTTTTGCAAGAGCAGCACAATGCTGTCAAACGGGCGCGGATTGGGTTGACGAATTCTACCCAGTAGCTTTTCGAGGAGGGGGCCGGTGATGTAGTACGGAATGTTAGCGACAACTTTATTGGGATGTTGAATATTGGGATGTTGAATATTGGGATGTTGAATATCGGGGGGGTGAACGTCGGGCTGATTGGACAGGAGGTTATCTAAATCAAGGTCAAGGATATCGCCTTGAATGAGATGGAATCGCGCATCTTTTTCAAACTGAATATTCAGGGTGCGGCAGAGATCGCGGTCGATTTCGACCGCGATAACGGTATCAGACAGCGAGACTAATGACTTTGTCAGAATGCCCTGACCAGGGCCAATTTCAAGGACGCGATCGCACTTTTCAATCGTCGCTGCCTCCACAATTTTTTGCAAGATTTTCTGATCTCGCAACCAGTGCTGCCCAAACCGTTTTCGAGGTCGTCCCATTACCCTATTGTCCGTGATGGCACATGGAACGGATTGAAGTTTGTAGCTGTGTCGTAGTAATCTTCATGCTCTTGCTGCTTGAGCCAGCCGGTTACCCAGTAGGTAACTGGGGTAAACAAAATCTCAACCCCGCATTTAAAGATGTAGTTCGACACCACCAGCGTGACGATCAGCCCCGCTGGAAACAACCCCCAAAATGCAACCAAGATAAAAATGGCTGTATCGAGCACCTGGCCAACTAGGGTAGAGCTAATCGTCCGCATCCATAGCCAGCGCCCCTGGGTCACAATCTTAAGCTTAGCGAGAATGTACGAGTTAGAAAACTCGCCAGCAAAGTAAGCAATTAAACTGGCAAAGACAATCCGCGGTGTCAGCCCCAAAATGGACTCGTAGGCCGCTTGGTTAGGCCAATCGGATGCAGCGGGCAGCGCGCCAACGACCATGAAGGTTACCGCCATAAGCATGGCAGCCGCAAACCCTACCCAAATTACCTTACGGGCTCGACCATAGCCATAGACCTCGGTGAGAATATCGCCAAAGATGTAGCTAAGTGGAAACAGCAGCGTACCCCCATCAAAGGTAAAAAAGCCAAAATCGACAATTTTGGTGGAGGCCACATTGGAAATTAACAGCACTGTTACAAACAGCGCCATCAGGGTGTCGAGATGCTTAAACGCGCGCATAAGGAGGTCTTAAAGAATGTCCAATCCATCATTCTACATGGGACGGGCGCAAGGTATTCTCCCCATTTCCTCCACCCACCACCCACTACCCACCACCCACTACCCACCACCCACTACCCATCACCCACTACCCACCACCCACTACCCACTACCCCCTCATCCCAAAAAGCGGCCTCAATCTTGCGACCATCCAGCTCGCGGACAAAACACGCCAGCAGAGCTCGCTATCATTGTTCAACCTTCTAGATTTCTAAATTTCTACACTTGTGTATAGGAGGTTGAGCCTGCTTTGTCAGATTATGTAAGGTGATCTCATTTGGGAAACCGCCATGAGCGAGCCGCCAAAGAACACTGGGAATAACACTGCCCTTGGCACCAGCCCCCTGCGCTGTTTTGCCGGGTCACTGATTGCAGGCAGCCTGGCAACGGTGATGTATCGGCTGACGGTTGCGATCGCAACCGCATTTGCTAATAAACCCGTTACCTCTGATAACACCACCGTGATTGCCATTTCTAGCGCGGTGCGCACGCTGGTGATCGGGATTGCAGCCCTGGGTACGGGGGTCTTTGGCATTGCAGCCCTGGGCTTGCTGCTGCTCGGCGTGCAGGTGCTGTTTGCAAAGCTGCGGGGGGAGGAAGTTGAAGGATGAAGGCTCTGTTGTTTGTGCTTAGAGCCGGGGTGTTAGCTGGCGAGTGATAGCAAACTGCAGCAGCTGTCTGGGTTGGGTAGAGCTTTTCAAAACTGGGGCGCGCAGATATTTGTTGAGCAGCAGGCGACCGAGCCCCTTAGCTCGGCCATAGCTACGCTGTTTGAGCCACTGGAGACGATTGATTTGCCCCCCGGTGGTTGCATAGGACGGGGCGAAGGCCAGGGGGCCGTACAGCACATCGGCGCGATGGATGGTGCTGAGATTATTTTGCTGATGTTCTGGGTTAGGAATGCCGCCGTGTTCGCCATAGTTGCGCCAGGGGACGTAGTTATGGAGATTGCGATCGCGCAGATAGTATTCAATGCCAGAATCCCAAGGGGTATAGGTTTCTGGCCCCGGATCGGCTTTTACGGCTTCAGCCAGGTCAACCAGCAGCTGTGCGCTTTGAGCCGTCACGACGTAGGCCACCATGGCGGTT
>JBCBZL010000232.1:0-8095 GCA_039815385.1 Cyanobacteria bacterium P01_A01_bin.114 | reverse complement strand
TTGCCATTGACGCCGCCAAAGCCGCCGTCTGCGGTACGGATAACGCCAAATTTGGTGGCGAGGACGGCTCGATCGCGACGGCCTTTGAGAGCTCTGCCAACTAGCTGTTCATTGGTATGTGGGCCATACATATCGGCAGTATCGAGAAAAGTGACGCCGAGATCTAGAGCATGGTGGAGGGTTGCGATCGCTTCTGCCTCATTGCGATCGCTGTAAAATTCAGACATGCCCATGCAGCCCAGGCCGATGGCCGAGACTTCGAGTTCTGGGCCGAGTTTGCGAGTTTTCATCTTTAAATAATTCTCCAAAAGTGTGTGAGGTTATGTTTCAGGGATTAATTTTTCTCGATTACGTCAGCATGGCTATGCAATTTGGCGGTAATCGATTGCTGTACCCACATATGGCTGAAGAGATTTTATCAACTCCGCCTGAACCGGAATGACACTCTCATTAATCTGGTTGAGGCCCATATCATGGCCAACCGTTGTGCGGATTGGCCTGGGTGATGTCATGGTAATGAGGTCACAAATCTTATCGCCCACATTTTGGGCATCTGTGATGTTCTCGCCAGCGGCAAACATCGCCTCGAACATGCCCAGCAGTTTGTCACGACTTTCGGCAAGCGTTCCATAAGCAGTTAGACAATCCTGGTCAGCGGGTGTCGGCGCGGTTTTAACGAGATCAGTACCGTGCCCACCCGGCTCGACCAAAATAGACTCAATCCCGAAGGCTGCCAGTTCATAATGCAAAGACTCTGCATACGCTTCGAGCGCCCATTTGCTGGCGCAGTAAATGCCAAAGCAAGGAATGGCCAACCGTCCAGCTGTGGAGCTGATATGGATCAGCAGCCCTGAGTTGCGATCGCGCATATACGGCAAAACGGCTCTACAGGTACGCACCGAACCCAGAAGATTGACGTCAAAACACGCTTTGATCTGATCTAGCGTAAACGCCTCGGTTAGGCCCGTTGGCATAATCCCCGCATTGTTGACGAGCACATCAATCGGTCTCAGGGTCTCAACTGATTGAATTGCAGCATTGACCGATGCTTCATCCGTGACGTCCATATCGACGGTTTTAATCATCAAGTCATTTTCTGTAGCCCAAGCGGTTAAATCGCGAGCAACTGCTTCGTTGCGCCCCTGCACGTTACGCATAGCGGCAAATACGTTGTGGCCTGCCTTGGCAAGCGATTTTGTGGTAAGCCAGCCGATGCCTCGACTGGCTCCTGTCACCAGAACAGTTTTCGATTTAAACATTTCTAGGAACCTATTTTAGGAAAAACAGAGTTTTCTTTGAGACCCGGCGGGTTCGGCCTCATAGAGTTATCTCTCGCTCAGCAAAAACTTGCTTAACCGCAGTCATGCCATTGAGCGCAGCGGGGAAACCCGCATAGACAGCCATCTGTATAACAACTTCTATAATCTCCTCGGCAGTGCAGCCCACATTTAACGCCGCGTGAATGTGCACCTTGAGCTGAGGTTGAGCATTGCCCAATGCCGTCAGGGCAGCGATGGTGGCAATTTCTCTCGATTTTAGATCTAAGCCAGGGCGAGTATAAATATCGCCAAACGGAAATTCGATCACATAGCGGGCTAAGTCGGGTGCAAGGGCCTGAAGGCTGTCGATGACCTTTTCACCGGCTTCGCCGTCGATCTCTTTGAGTTTTTGCCAGCCGCGTTGGTAGCGTTTAGAGGGCTCTGATTGATGATGGGCAGATTGATGATTGGCAGATTGATGATTTAGGGTGGTTTGCATGTCATTTAGGTGAATGGTTTGGTTGCCGGATGCGGCCCTCACCCCCGGCCCCTCTCCCAGAGCTGGGAGCTACCGTGTATACACATCTCGGAAGGGGGCTCAAGATCCTGCATTACCTCCCTTAGTCCCCCCTTACCAAGGGGGGAAACTCCGGTCCTCCCCCTTGGTAAGGGGGAGTTAGAGGGGGTGAGGCAGCCGCAAGCGCTAGATCCCAGCACTTGTGTATACACCGTAGAGAGCTGGGAGAGGGGAGTCCGGACTTTGTTTTCCCTTCCGGCACTTAGGGAAATACGGTTATGGGATAAGGTTGATCAACATCTCTTCAAAAGAAAATTCTGACTAACGCGGTGTGCAACTTTTGAGTGAATATCCCCCTTTTCTACGCCAAAGGCGCATACCCCCTGGGTTTTAGGGGAACCGAGAGGGATCGACCTACCCTTTGACAGATTGAGATCCCCCCCACCCCCCTTGCAAAAGGGGGGAGTAGAAAAGTCGTACATGCCGTGACTAAGAATATGGCTCAGAGAGCTTTTGTTCGATTTCTTTATAGTGTTGAATTTTCCAGTCAATCACGGCAAGATTTTCCTGCAGCTGCTGTAAATTTTCTAATACCGTTTGACGATGGGCTTCTAACAAAGCCCGCCGCGCTTGAACCGCATCAGGCTGCTCCCGCAGCAGCGTTGCATACTGTTGCATCTGACGAATGGGCATGCCCGTCAATCGCAACTTGGTCAGAAACTTGATCCAGTTAATGTCTTGCGCAGAGTAGCGTCTATGACCGTTTCTCGCCCGGTGGATTGGAGCAATCAGGTCGCAGCGCTCATAATAGCGCAAGGTGTGGACGCTTAGCCCGGTGGCTTTGGCCACCTGCTGGATGGTCAGCGGGTCTGGCGTCACGGGTTGGATAGTCAGTTCCTGTTTCATATCCATAGACTAGAAGTTAGAGCACACTCTAAGTCAAGCAGTTTTTTCGGTTAGGTTCAAAATCGGTGTGCATGTTCATGTCTGAAAGGGGGAAGGGCAATCAGCGAAGAGGCGTTGCATGCAACGCCAGTACATAGGTGGTGGGTAGTGGGTACAAGGGAGGATAGTCAACATATCGTCAACATATTTTAGATAGCGTGTTGTTCAGAATGGGATAAGTAACCCGATGAAGGTTTTAATTGTCACACTAGGGTCTCGGGGAGATGTTCAACCCTATGTTGCGCTGGGCAAAGGGTTAAGCGCCGCCGGGCATGAGGTCACGATTTGCACCAGCGCTCTCTACCAGCCGCTTGTTACCCATCACGGTCTGCACTACGGCTATATGAACAATGGGCTGATCCAGCTGATTGATTCAGATGTGGGTCGCGAGGCGATTGAAAATACAGATACCTTGTGGGGCACGATCAGAACGACCTTCAAACTGTTTAAGCAAGTCAAACCAATGCTGAGACAGACGCTGTACGACATTTGGGAGACCGCTCAGGCCGTTGACCCAGATGTGATCATGATGGCGTCTAAAGCGACTATTCTGGCGGAGTCTATTGCGGATAAACAAGAGATTCCCTTACTGATGTCGATGCCCTTTCCCCAGTTCGTGCCATCAGCTCAAGTGCCTTCGATGGGGTTCCCTGATCTGAAGCTAGGCGGCTGGTATAACCGCCTCACCTATCGGATTGTCCATTGGGCGGTGGGGCTATATGGTGGCATCCCTAGAGAATTTCGGCGCACTGTTCTACAGCTGCCCCCAAAACCTAAGCACCTAGGCATGCTGTACCGGGCCGATGGCAGTCTGATTCCCCAGCTGCACTGCTATAGCGAACAGGTTTTACCGCGCCCAGCCGATTGGCCTAGCTCAGCGTATGTCAGCGGTTATTGGTTCCTCAATGCGCCTGACTGGCAGCCGCCAGCGCCGTTGAAGGCCTTTTTAGACGCAGGTGAGCCCCCGGTCTACATCGGGTTTGGCAGCATGGCGGGGCGACATCCACAGCGGTTAGCCAAAATTGCTATCGAGGCGCTGCAGATAACCCAACAGCGCGGCATCCTGGCCACGGGATGGGGAGGCTTAGCGGCCAGTCACTTACCTAAAACCATCTTTAAGCTCGATCAGGCCCCACACAGCTGGTTGTTTCCTCGAGTATCGGCGGTGGTACATCATGGGGGGGCTGGCACCACCGCCGCCGGACTCCGGGCAGGGCGTCCAACCCTGATCTGTCCGTTTTTTGGCGATCAGCCCTTTTGGGGTCGACGGGTTCAGGCGCTGGGGGTGGGGCCAAAACCGATTCCGCAAAAGCGATTGACCGTGGCAAATCTGGCCCAGGCCATCCACGAAATCAGCTCAAATTTGACCCTGCGGACAGAAGCTAACAGGTTAGGTGAAAAGATTCGGGCTGAAGATGGAGTTGGGAATGCGATCGCAACCATCACCGCCCTCATAAACGACAATTGACGTTCTAAAACGACTGGTCATATAATATCCATATGGCGAGACCCAAGCGCACCGAAAACATTCGTGAAAAGCTCCTGGAGCAGGGGCTTAAATTGTTCCTCAGTCAGGGCTATCACGGCACTGGTATCAAAGAGGTTGTCGATCAGATTAAGGTGCCCAAGGGCTCTTTTTATAACTACTTTGAGAGTAAAGAGCAATTTGGGGCCGAGGTGATTCGACATTATACCCAGGGGCTCATTGCCAACATGACAGCCTGGTTAAACACCCCCGAGGACGACGCACTGGCCGCACTCAAACACTTTTTTGAACAAGAGACACAGCGTCATCAGGCGATCAGAGCCGGTTGCCTGATTGGAAATTTGGGGGCAGAGTTGGGGGGAAGCAGTGAACCTTGTCAGCAGGCTATGCTTGAGGGGCTGCAAAGCATGAAACAACAGTTTCTCCAGACCCTCAAACGAGGCCAAATCCAGAGTACCATCCGAGATGATATCGCTGCCGAAGTGCTAGCCGACTTTCTGGTCAATGCTTACGAAGGGGCCTTGCTCAGGATGCAGGTGGAGCAGTCGGTAGAGCCGATCCGGCAGCTGGGTACGCTTTTAAACGGATATCTTATGCAGTCTTAGGAACGAGGATTCAATAATTTACCTAAGTTTGAATCATCGAAGGCCCTTACCCTAACCCTCTCCCAGGATTGGGCTACAGTGTACACACAAGTACTGGAAACTAGCGTTTGCGACGGCCTCACCCCCTCTAACTCCCCCTAAAGCCCTTCGGGCATGCGCTAAAGCGTAAGGCAAGGGGGAGAACCGGAAGGGATAAAGGGGGTTAATGCAGAATTTTGAGCTCCTTCCGAGATGTGTATACACGGTAGTAGGATTGGGAGAGGGATCCGGACTCTGGTCTCCCTTCTCCAAGGCTGGGAGAAATTGACTCTCTTTGCATAGATCTCGATCAGGTACACTTTAGCTGATGTAGCCTTCTACGAAGTCTCACAATATTTGTGTCGCATAGGAGGCAGATCTTATAGGAGGCGAAAGATATGTCACCCACCGAAGTTATTAGAGAATTTATCAAGAGATTTAATGCAGCGGATGTGGATGGATTAGCGGCACTTTACGCACCTGATGCTATCAATCATCAAGTGGTCACGCATCCCCTCCATGGCAGAGATGCCATTAGGCAAATGTTTGAAATTGAATTTGATCGGGCAACCATGGTTTGCCTTGAGGAAAATTTATTCGAGGCGGGTGATTGGGGCATTTTGGAGTGGCGAGATCCTTTAGGATTAAGGGGCTGTGGCTTTTTTCAGATCAAAGATGACTTGATTGTCTTTCAACGGGGTTATTTCGACCAGCTCACTTTTTTCAAACAGCACGGATTACCTGTCCCAGCAGAATATTTAACCCCTGTCACATCTGAAGCCCCTGACTCGTCTTCTTGAATGAAGACCTTCGACAGGAAAAATACCCATGACTGCAAGAGTTGAATTTGGCAAAGTTGAACCCGCCGCCTATCAGGCCATCATGAGCGTAGAGAAATATGTTCGCAAAAGCGGGCTCAACAAAACCCTGCTAGAACTGGTTAAAACTCGTGCTTCCCAAATCAATGGCTGTGCTTTCTGCATTGATATGCACACCAAAGACGCCCGGCACGCGGGCGAAACAGAACAGCGGCTCTACGCCCTCAGTGCCTGGGAAGAAACGCCTTTTTATACGCCCCAGGAGCGCGCCGCCCTAGCCCTGACCGAAGCCGTCACGCTAATTGGCCAAAACGGCGTGCCTGATGCAGTATATGAGGAGGTGAGCCGCTACTTTACCCCTGAGCAAATCATGAAACTACTCATGGCAATCGTCGCGATCAATGCTTGGAACCGGATTAGCATTACCACCCAGATATTGCCTGGCAGCTATCAAGTTCAAGCAGCCGCATAAGAGGAGGTAACCATGATTACCACAGCAAAAAACGGCCCCAAAGAAACCGAGCCTCAAAAAAACGCAGATCGGATTGAGGACTTTAATCAATACCGTTCGCTGCTGTTTGCGATCGCATATCGCATGCTTGGCAGCGTCATGGATGCCGAAGATATGGTGCAGGAGACTTTTCTACGATGGCAGCAAGCGTCTAAGCAAAACGTCAAATCTACCAAAGCCTACCTCACTACCATCGTCACCCGTTTGTGCATTGACCGACTGCGCTCAGCCCGAGCCCAGCGTGAACAGTATGTGGGGCCGTGGCTGCCTGAACCCATTGTCGCGGAACCCTCTCAGAGTCTAAACACTGACCCAAACGCTATGGCTGAGCTAGCAGACTCTTTGACAATGGCATTTTTGGTTTTACTAGAGCGGTTGTCACCGTTGGAACGGGCCGTCTTTTTGCTGCGAGAAGCCTTTGGCTATGATTACACCGAAATTAGTCGGATTGTGGATAAAAAGGCGGCTAATTGCCGCCAAATTGCTAGACGAGCCCGTCAGCACCTTGCCGATCAAAGGCCGCGCTTCCGGGCTTCGCTCCAGCAGCAAGAGCAACTCACCCATAAATTTATGCGGGCCTCTCAGCAGGGCGATTTTCAGGGGTTGCTCGACTTATTGGCTAAAGACATTACGCTGTGGTCCGATGGCGGGGGGCAGGTCGTGGCATGCCTCAAACCTTTGCACGGTGCAGCTAAGGTTGCTGGTTTCTTGCGGGCAATTCACCGTCGGGGTAAAAAAATTGGCCTGGGCTATGAGATTGAGCTGGCACAGGTCAATGGTCAACCTGGCCTGATTTATACCCTTGACGGCAATGTTGCCAGCGTCGTGGCCATCGAGATTGTGGATAACCAAATTCAGTCTCTTTACTTTATGAGAAACCCAAACAAGTTAAAGCAGAGCTTCTCAAAAAATGTGGCTAAGATGGTGATCAACAATCTACGCAACTCTCGCTGATAGCAACATCATTTTGCCCGACCTCAAACGTTCAGATCTTTGCAGAGGGAACGGTCATGGACACCCAGAAAACTGCGATCGCACAGCGAAGCCAGCAAAAACTGTACTTCGAGCATCGGGATATGGACTATTACCTGTCCTGGATTTTGGGCCGTCAGATCTATGGCGGCAGCGAACCCGAAACGTGCTTTAAGGCTGCCTCACACATTGTTGAGGGAGATCCAGACAGTTGGCAACAAGCCTGGGCCAAACAGGCTCAACAAATCGAAGCACGGGCAGAGACAGCGCTGGGTCAGGGTGATTTTGACAGTGCAAAGGAGCGCTATCTCCAAGCCTGTACCTATTATCGAGCCCCCCTGTTTATCATGAGCCCCAAAGCAGCGACTTTCTGGGAGTACTGGCACAAAATGCAAGTCTGTTTCCAAACAGCAGCGGCTTTGTTTGACCCACCGGTCGAGGCCATTCAGGTGCCGTTTCAGGGTAATCTGCTACCCGGATACCTATGGCCAGCCGCTCGAATAGGAGAGCACAGAGGTCAACAACGCCCCACACTGATTATTATTGGTGGCCTGGAGACCTTTGCTGAAGACGGTTATTTCATGGTGGGCCAGACCAGTTCCGAGCGGGGGTATTGTGCGATCGCAGTCGATCTCCCCGGTCAGGGGATGACCCCCAACAACGATCTGTTTTTTGAAGCCAGAATGGGGGCTGCCGTGAAAGCAGTGGTGGACTATGCCCTCACTCGTCCTGAAGTTGACCCTGACCAGTTGGCCCTGTTTGGCTTTAGCTGGGGCGGACATATTGTCTTCAAAGGTGCTGAGTACGATCAGCGCATCAAGGCTCTGATAGCGACCCCGGCGATGCCAGATGTGTTTCGGGCAGCCCTGGCTCAGCAGGGGCAGCATGGCAGAGGAGATCGAGTGGGCAAGGCTGTTTTCGATCAAATTGCGTGGCGCTTTGGCTTAAAGCTCAGTCTCAAACC
>JBCBZL010000206.1:0-9126 GCA_039815385.1 Cyanobacteria bacterium P01_A01_bin.114 | reverse complement strand
ATTGTCTACTACGTCTATATAGATGTCTTTTCAAACATGCCCTTATGGGCAAACCTGCAGTCTAACTACACGTTCATCTCGAATCTGTCATAAACTCTCCTTTATTTCAATCTTCTCCATCATATTTACGCATAGAGCCTAATACACCACTGCATGAGCATTCGTTTTAGTCTTATCCCATTGGAGCAGCTCTGGGGTAATGGGCCGATCACTCGGTAACTTTGTGAAGCTGGGTAAATGAACTGATCCTTCCAGCGCCGCTCTTTATCCTTCTGTGCCCCCTCTTGCTTCCTTATCCAATCGGCGAACTGTGCGATCGCATCGCCGCGGGTTTCGGAATCGGGGGAGCCAGTACCTTACTCCAGCCAAAACACTTCTGAGCCATCTGAGCTCCGAACTCAACTGCCCCTTAGAGACAGTCACCCGCCACGCTCATAAATCTGCAGGTCCACACCGTCCATCTTCAGCCTTAGATTAGCCGACTTGACTGTTAGCTCCTTCTGCGCCGCCACTGGCCTATTTCCTGAACTAAATTTGAACTAATTTAGCATCGGAAACGACGATTTTTCGTTAATAACCATCACATCAAAGTTACGCCGACCCAGAGGTGCGAAGGGCGGAAAGCCTTGCTGTGATTGATGGGCGATACTGGGTTCGAACCAGTGACCTCTTCCGTGTGAAGGAAGCGCGCTACCACTGTGCTAATCGCCCTGGGTTTCTTAATTTAACACGTTTCCTCTCCGCGTTAAAGGCCACCTGTCTACAGACAAAAGCCTTAGGGGGTTAAACACCAAAGCAGCGTTTGCAAAACCGATAAAAATAAAAGGGTCTGAGCTGCCTCAGACCCTTTAACCAAACTCGGTTTCAAAAACGTTCTATCAATTGAGATGCGTTGCGCATAGCGCCTGGTCAGTTAGCTAGCCGCCAAGTATCCCTGGAAGTTAGCCTTACGGCGACGCAGATGCTTCAGCGCCTGCTGTTCAAGCTGCCGAACGCGCTCGCGGCTGATGCTCATCCGCTGACCTACCTTAGCCAACGATAGCTGATTGCCATCGTTGAGGCCAAATCGCAGGGTGATCACCTCTTGCTGCTGAGGGGTTAGCTCTGCCAGCATGGTGCGAATGTCTTGCCGCAGCGACTGTTGCACGGTGTAGTCTTCAGGAGAGGCAGTGTCATCTTCGAGCAGCTCTTGCAGCTCGGTGTCTTGGTTGTCACCAATGCGCACATCTAGAGAAATTGGCTGCCGTGACAGCGTTAGATACTCGCGTACTTGGGCGGGCTCAAGCTCTAGAGACTCACCGATCTCAACGGCGGTCGGGTTACGGCCCAGCTTTTGCGATAGCTCACGCTGGACGCGCTTGATCTTGTTGAGCTTCTCAGTGATATGAATTGGCAGCCGAATCGTGCGCGACTGCTGGGCAATGGCCCGTGTGATCGCCTGACGAATCCACCAGTAGGCGTAGGTTGAGAACTTGTACCCCTTCATCGGGTCAAACTTTTCAACGCCCCGCTCTAGGCCAAGCGTCCCTTCTTGGATCAAATCCAAGAACTCTAAGTTACGCTTTTGGTATTTTTTGGCCACTGCAACCACTAGGCGCAGGTTAGCCTCAATCATCTTGCGCTTGGCACGCTTGCCCTGCTTGAGCTGCTGGGTGAGCTCGTCTTCAGATAGAGCCGCCTCGTGAGCCCACTCTGTCTGAGTAGGCTCCTGGCCTAATGTCTCAGTCAGGCGCGATTGGATCTCTAACAGCCGCATAAGCTGCTGCACTTGCTTACCTAAAATAATCTCTTGCTCATGGGTCAGTAAGGGGACTCGTCCAATCTCGTGCAGGTAGGTACGAACAGTATCTGTCGTATAAAGTGGCTTTTGCTGACGCGAACGTTTTTGAGTCGAGTGAGTCTGGGTCTTAGGCATGGTGTGAACGGACCTCCGCTGGGAAATTGATGTAGCACCGAAAGGGTACAAAAGCCAAAACGTTTGACGAGGTGAGACAGGACCGTTTCTTTGCTGTGCCGATAGTCAGTATGATGACTAACAATATCGTTTGAAATCCTCGCAACAGCGCTTAGCTTTGTGAGTCAGTGGATTTGTAAGTTAGTAAATCTGTAGGTCAGTAAGCCACTGGCTTTGTGAACTATTAATCAAACTCATCTTGAAGATGAAGCCGCCAAATCGAATCATTAAGTCGAATTCATTATGAGTTTAATTTAACATAAAAGCGGACGATTTACCTCCCGGTGTAATATAGGGTTAACCATGGTTGACGATTGGCATTATCAATTCTTTATCCGAGAGCTAGATTTGGCCTTAGGAGAAAATAAGTTCTTCCTGAGAGGGGTATCTGCTTCGATCAGAACTGACTAGGTTGCTTGTTTATAATCTACGAATCACCTAATAGAATGGGTGAGGTTTCCCGATGTAGATAACCGAACTGTCAAAATCAAGCTGGCATAACAGTGAACGAGCGATGACAGTTTTCAAAGATTCGCTTAAAAGATTCGCCCCGGTGGTTTACCTCACTGATTCGCCTCACTGATTTGCTTCATTGGTCGCCTTAGTATCGATCGCCTCAGTATTGAAAAATTAAACATTCGCCGGTCAAGCGCCAAACACCAAGGTCTGAGCAGGGTTGAGCTAAAAATGACTGAGGCGGCGGAGCAATGATAATTGGATCCCTAACGCACAGTTCGTTGGGGCTTAGTTCCCGCAATTATAACTGCTGTTTTTGTAAATGGCGAGAGTTTTATCGGAAAAAAAGGGGCTGTGCCGTATATCTTAGTTTGATGAGTTTTTGGGTAGGTTGAGTTGATTCATAAAAGACGACGCGTCAATTTTGAACAAGGCCAAAATTTGGACAAAACCACCCGTAGGACTAGGGCGCGCCTGGGGTCAACGTTGGGGTCAAAGTCAGGGATAAAGCTTCGAAAAAGGGCTCCTATTGCGATCTCACGCACACTGGCTTATCAGGTTGCAGTCACAACAATTTGGCTTGTTGTTCAGCCTTCGGTTCACCCTCGGCCTTCACAACCTCACCCCGCACAGCCCTATCCTGTGCAGCCCTACGCTTTACAGGGCCAAACTTCACAGAGCCAAACTTCACAGGGCCAAACTTCACAGAGCCAGGGAGGGTTCGAGAAAGCCAACCCCGCATTCTTAGCCTTGTCAGACCGTTCAGACCCATCGGCTCTTAATGCTCGGTTCCTGGCAGCTAACCAGCTGTTTGATGCTCAGCAATATGAAGCTGCGCTGCCTCTGTATGAAGGGCTTTTGGGGCAATATCAGTCTACTGCTCAGCAAGACTACCTCGAGCGACAGATTGCTAAAACGCTGTTATTGCTAGAGCGCTATGAGGAGGCAATTCCTCATATAGAAAGCACCATTGATTCCCGTCGCCGTGCCTCAGACAGCGTGGAAATCGACCTGAGCAATCTGGGGCTGGCTTATTTGCATACTGGCCAACTGGGGGCAGCGGCCACCGTACTACAAGAAGCGATTACAGGCTGGGAAGCGCTGCGGGCGGGGGCCGCTGAGCTTGACCAAATTACTCTGTTTGAGCAGCAGGCCTATACCTATAGTTTGCTGCAGCGGGTGCGGGTCGCCCAGGGTGACTGGCAGGCTGCGCTCACCCTCTCAGAACAAAGTCGAGCCCAGACGTTTGTCGAACAGCTGGCACGGCGGGCTGGTCAGACGACACCCCCCATCGACCTGGCGCAAATGCGGCAGATTGCCCAGCAGCAGCGGGCGACCCTGGTGACTTACTCCGTTCTGGGCAACGGACGACGCATTTTAGGGAATGAACTGGATACCGAAACGGATTTGCTAATTTGGGTGATCCCACCCGAGGGTGAGATTACCTTTGAAGCCGTACCGCTTAGCCCTCTATGGGAGCAGTTTACAAACCGCCTTGAAAATCTAACCCCGCTAGAGTCTCTAGTGTATTCGAGCCGCACCGCCTTGGGTATCGACGACCGAGGCTTTGCAGATACCACCTGGAGCAGCTTTAAGGTCCGTCGTCCGTCTCAGGTGCCTGACGTAGATACGATTCCCCTCAGGTCGCTTTATCAGGTGTTGATTGAGCCGATTCAGGCCAGCTTGCCCGCTGACCCCAACAAACAGGTGGTGTTTGTGCCCCAAGGGTCGCTTTTTTAGTACCCTTTGCGGCGCTACAAGACGGGTCAGGGCGCTATTTAATTGAAGATCATACGTTTTCAGTGGTTCCGTCTATCCAAACCCTGGCCCTGACTGACCGGGCCCGCAGTCTTGACGGGGCAGCGCTGGTCGTGGGCAATCCGGCGGAGATGCCGGTGCTGCCCAATTTTGGCGTGCTGCCATCTTTACCAGGGGCTGAGCAAGAAGCGGCTGCGATCGCAGCCCTGCTCAACACCGATCCTTGGATTGGCCCTGAGGCGACAGAAACCGCCATCCTTGAGCAGATGGCTGACAAATCAATCATTCACCTGGCCACCCATGGCCTGCTCGACTTTGATGACACCCTCAACGAGTTTGGCCTACCCACCGCTGACGAGATTCCGACTCGAGCTGAGACCGGCGTAAACGTCACTCCCGGTGCCGTGATTGTCGGTGACAACGTCACCGTAGGCGGCGTAGATGCTCGCGTTGCCCTGGCCCGAGAGCGCGTCGTCAGGGTTAAGCTGCCCGGTTTGCTGGCCCTGGCTCCAGATACAGACAATGACGGTTGGCTCAGCGCCGCTGACATCGCCACCCTCGACCTTAGCGCCGACCTGGTGGTCCTCAGTGCCTGCAACACCGGGCGCGGACGTATCACCGGAGACGGCGTCCTGGGGCTATCTCGCACCTTCATGACTGCCGGAGTCCCGAGCGTACTGGTCTCGCTGTGGCAGGTGCCCGACATGCCCACCGCCGAGCTAATGACCGAGTTTTACCAACAGCTAGCGGATAATCCGAATAAGGCACAAGCCCTTAGACAGGCCATGCTAGCCATGAAAGCAGAGGATCCCAATCCCAAAAATTGGGCCGGGTTTGTGTTGATCGGGCAGGCACGACCAGGCTGGGATCGAGGACTTTAATGGCAACAAACTGATCTTGTTGGTTATCCCAGGCTCGGTAGACGATAGACATGCCGCCACTACCCACTTTGTTCACCAGCCGGTAGTGAGCAATCTCGTGTTTGTCAGACGTCTTGCTGGGGAAAGCCTCGATCTCTTGATTTAATCCATCGGGTTTCCCTGAAGTTTCTGCCAATCGCCTTGGCGTAATCCGATACTGTTTTTCAGGTTTGACACTGGAATCTACCACCTGGACCTGGTTGATATCATTAGCCACTGTCTCCAGATAATCATGCTCGGTCAGCAGGGTGATGATGCTGCCAATCATTTCAGGAGCCACCTCTTCAGCAAAGGCAATTTTAACGCTCATCTGCTTTGAGGCTTTAACGACCTGACTGAGAGAAAACGCCTGATTGCCTTGCTTTAGGATCCAGTCAATCAGATAGTACATGCCAAGCCACTGTTTATCATGGCGTGAGCCCGTGCTCTCTTCGGCTCTGGTGTAAAGTCTGGCGTCTCATCGCATCGCTATGAGAAGGACAAACAGCAGCAAATATCCAACAGTTTTGGCATCTGTCAAAACTCAATAGTAACAGCCAGCCAGCCCAAACGCCACTGCTCTGAGCCCAAACCTCAACAGCCAGGTTTTCCACTTCCCCCTTCCCCTTTCGCCCTTCGCCCTTCGCCCCCAGGAAGCTTACATTCGGGCGAGCCCCTTAATACAAAGGTCAACCTAGAATCAATGCCAATTTGGCAACATCGATTGAGGTCTAACCCGCACAATAAAAAGCACCTTGAAATCTGTCATCCAGCCCCATATTGGCAAGGGGCCGATGTCAGCAAAGTTTAATTCAATTGAAGTTGGATCAACGCCATGGAAAGCAACCGTTTAATCATTAGAAATCTGGATAATCTTCAAGAACTCACACCGGAAGAAGTTTCCACAATCCAAGGAAGCCTGTCGATTGCCTATCCCGAAGAACCTTTGCCCGAGGTTCCAGATCAGCCCTCTCCTAAAGGCAGAGTTTGGTATCCTTATCCTCGCCCCAAGCGTCCCAAGTATCCCTCTCCCCGACCTTATCCACAGCCCTATCCTATCCCCTCTATTCCTTGCAGCCCGTATCCCAGAAAGGACGGTCGCTTGCCCTGGTGTGCGGTTATTCTCTAGCGTCATGTATCCCCAACTCGCCTGCAAAATAAGGCTCTACCCAGATCGCATTATTCTCTCTAAAGCGGGTCGAGAGGTGAGCTTTCGTATTCAGGGACAGACGCCAGAGCAGGCACGGCCAGAACAGGCGCGGCCAAAGCAGGCACACCCAGAGCAGGTGGGAAATATGCTGCCCAAGCTGTTCGCCCTGATGGATGGCACCCAAAGTCTGGATGAACTGCACCAAAGACTCTGTTTCAGTAATGCCCTGGAGACCCATGCCCTAGAGGCTATTATTCAGACCTTGGATGAGCAGGGGTTTTTAACGGATGCCTCATTAAAGGAGGCATCCTTGACGAGCTCTCCTTTAATGACGGTGCAAGACTTGAGCACCTTTGCTAGAGCACTATTGTCTAAAGATCGGCAGGGCAGTCAGCTGTGGTCTCTACTCAGGCCCTCTCTCCCTGCCTCCGCCATAGCCGGGCAGATGCCTGAACAGGTGATGGCCCAAACCCGTGAGCAACAGACGCACGTTTTACACGGTTTCGCCGTAGAGAGCTATCATCTGCTTGCCTCCTCGTTCTGTTTTCAACCATCGGGGCTAACGTTTCAAAGCTCTGCAGCCTGTCGTCAGCTTGTTGCCTCCCTCTACCACCAGGCCTCTACCCAGGCCGAGCGGTGGTTCACTGCCCTCTCTGCGCTTGGGCTTAGCCATGCAGATATTGAAGAGACGCTACCGTTGCCCTCAACGATAGGTCTCTGCCATGGGCTAGCATTTTGGGCCAGTTTTGATGCTCTTTTTTATATCGTTATCTTGGGCAGTCTGACAGAAAGAATCTATGGCGATTTTGAGCGTTATCTCGTCGCCTGTGAGACATTTAACCTGACGCCTAGCTTTATTGAACCCATTCAGCAGCTATTTACCCCGGCGCTGAAGCGTGCCCAGACAGAGCTGCTCAATCATGATTTTCACGAAATGGCCCCGCTTGATGCAGAGACAAGCCAGCGATTTATAGGGCAAATTTATCTGCTGGCAGACATGCTCGACGGGTTCCAGACAGCAATTGTTAATCACTACTCGACAATGCCCCATTTACTGCGGCGAGTCTCGGCCATTTAAAGCGCGTGAGGTTAAAGTGCGTGAGGTTATGA
Source organism: Cyanobacteria bacterium P01_A01_bin.114 (assembly GCA_039815385.1). Lineage (GTDB taxonomy): Bacteria > Cyanobacteriota > Cyanobacteriia > Phormidesmidales > Phormidesmidaceae > SIO4C1. The sequence continues at coordinate 1,799 of JBCBZL010000206.1, read as the reverse complement.
ACACAGCAACACAGGCTTTAGCGTCTATTCCCCTATTCAAAGATCGGGTGGTCTTGACGTTTAAAGACTCAGAGGTTGAAATTCGCTACGGTGAGCAAGGATTTGCGATCGCAGTCCCACCCGAAGACCGTCCAGACCTTGATCAGCTGCTAAGGCGCTTACAAGTGGGGGGGCAATCACCCGCGCAACTGGCCCAGGCTTGCCCAAGGCTTCAAGCTCAGATTCCAGAACTATTGCAGGAGTTTGAGCGTCGAGGCCTGCTCATCCAAGCTGAGTCGCTCACTCACCCAGCTGAGACCTGTCTGACCGGTCGACAGTTTTATTCAGTGCTATCGCGGTTCTTAGAGCGCCTCAAGCGACGGTTTCCCCCCTCTCCTTTTTCTCAGCAGATGGCAGCAGGGTCACTCTCAAGGCAACACATCATTGGCTATGCGCTAGAAGCCTACCATGTCACCCATCTCTGCCCCAGACTGCTGGCCCCGGCCCTCGCCCATCAAGAATCATCGACAACCCAGGCCCTGCTTCAGTCGTTCTTTGTTTCAGAGCTACACCACGACTGCCTGATCGAAAAGTCACTCAGCAGCGTAGGTATTGAGGGCGACCAGCTCAAACAAATGCAGCCTTTGCCCACAACGTTTTCAATCTGTGCAGCCCTGGGCCTCTTTGCCCAACAGCATCCGCTGAGCTTCAAGGCGGCTCTGATGCTTTTTGAAGAAGACGAACCCGAATTCTATGGGCTATTTACCCAACAATGTGAGACATTAGGGCTGCCTGCTGACTTTTATAACCCGATTTTGCGTCATGCCCAGATCAATGATGAGGGGGCCCACGATCAGATTACGGCAGCGCTCATGGCAGAGATACCCTATGTGTCGCAGGCAGATCAGCAGCGGGTGAAAAAGAATATGGCCCTCCTAATGGAGGGCATGATCCTTCGTACCTACGAGATTTTAGAGTATTACGGCCAGGCAAAGGCTGTTATTCCACGGTGTTTTGGGCAGGCATAAGCGCCTGGCAAACTAGTCAGCGGTGTCAGACGTGCCCGCCTTATTAGTAATCCAAGCCGACTGATAAGGCGCTAGCGTAAACGTTGGCGTGCCTTCTTCGATCACAGTATTGCTAATCAAATCAAACCACGGGTCGGTGCCGATCAGGTTAATATCTCTGAGCACCAGGGTTTGGTCGCGCGGTGTCAGGTTATGAATCGAGAAAATACTCTGGTCGCGATCAATGCTCTGTCGCCAAAATGCAAACAGGGCAGGCTGTAGGTGCAGCGTATACTGGGTCGCATTGGGGTGAAAAGCGGGCTGCTGACGCCGCAGCTTGATCAGTCGAGAGAGTTCTTGAAAGACAGCCGCCTGGGCTGAGGCTGGATTTTTTAGCTGGGCGAGCAGCTCACGATAGTTCCACCGGTGGCGGTTGATCGACCGATTTCGCCCGGTGCGCTGCACGGCTTCGCGATCGTTCGAGGTGGCCAGCAGACTATGGATATAAAAGGCTGGAATGCCCTCCAGAGACATCATGATGGTTTGAGAGCAGATAAACCGAGGGATTTGCCACTGGTCTTCTCCCTGGGCCGTCCCCTTCATCGCGTCGAATAGGGAAATATTGATCTCATACGGGCTTTCGGAGCCATCGGCCCTGGCTCGCATGCTAATCTCTCCGCCAAACTCTCGCATACAGCGCAAGAAGGTGTCATATTCGTCTGGCCCCAACAGCCCCTCGGTGGGGCGCAGACCGATGCCGTCATGGGAGGCGGTAAAGTTGAAATAGGCGCAGCCCAGCGGGGCAGGCGGCAT
>JBCBZL010000004.1:0-43796 GCA_039815385.1 Cyanobacteria bacterium P01_A01_bin.114 | reverse complement strand
TACATAGTAAAATCCAGAAATCCACGAAGGCTTTTAGTCCTGGTGCGCTACCCAAAAAAGTATCAACTTAAGGGAAAAGAACTCCTTTCAGAGACAATCAGCTATGCATAACCAAGCACAAAACATCTCATCTAATATCTCATCAAAATGCATCAAACTCGTGGTGCAATTCATCTTAGTGAGTTTAGTCAACCTCGGCTATACCCTCACCGCCCAGGCCAGCGAAGACGCTGTTCGTTGGACGCCTAGCGAAGACCGCGGCCAGGTCGGAGGCACGCTCTCCGGTGGGCGGCGCGGCCAGGAAGCAGCCTGCGAAACCACCGAGGACTCTACCCAATTAACCTTGCTCGTCCCCAGTAGTGGAGAGAGTCTGCTGACCACCGTCGCAAATCCCACTTTCTCATGGCACATCGCCACCCAGACAGCCACTGAAATGGAATTTGTCCTTTTTGATCCACGCCAGGCAGCCCCCATTTATTCGCAAACCGTTCAGGCCAACACCCGTGATCTGATCAGTGTCTCTCTGCCAATGGACAAAGCCTTAGAAGCCGGTATCCGCTATCGTTGGACAGTGATCGCCAATTGCCCTGACGGCACCAACCGCGAAATTTACACCAGAAGTTTTATTGAACGGCAGGACAGGGCAACCTTAGATCAAGTTCTGATAAATTCTTCCAGCCTAGATCAGGCTGTTGCTTACGCAGCCGAGGGGATTTGGTACGACGCGTTGGGGCAGTTGCTCGATGCCCGTAGCCAAGAACCTGACAATATCAAAGTGCAAGCGGCACTAGAATCGCTCCTGCATCAGGCAATGTCAGAAGAAGCTGAGGCTTATTTAGCCATGTTGCTCATTCATCCGTAACTCTAGTAACTGGGGGCCTCGGTAGCTGCTCTCAGTCACCACACTGTATTCATGGGATTTGGCACTCAATCATTCCTTAGGCGAAATCAGCTTGCACTCATGACTGGCTGCATTGCCTTTGGTGGAGTTTTAAGCCTAAGACTGCTGGGGACCTTTCAGCTTTTAGAACTCAGAACCTTTGACTGGATGCTCAGGCTGAGGCCCGCTGATTCGGTCGATGAGCGTATTTTAATTGTGGGTATCACCGAAGCAGATTTGAACTGGCTAGGTGTTTCCGTCCCGACGGATCAGATAATGGCCGATCTTATTACCCAATTAAAAACACACCATCCTCGCATCATCGGGCTAGACTTTTACCGTAATCTTCCCATTGAGCCAGGTGCTGAAGCGCTCACTCAAGTGTTTGAGAACACCCCCAATCTGGTCGGCATTGAAAAGGTGATCAGCAATGGCGAAACCCCTGAGCTACCAGGCAATACTATTTTGGCAACGGCAGCCCAAGTTGCAGCCAGTGACATTTTAGTCGACACCGACGGACGGGTCAGGCGTGGGTTGTTGTTTCCATCGGCAGTCGGCCCTCGAATTGTTGAAGGGTTGGGGTTTAGGCTCGCCCTAGATTATCTGGCAGCAGAAGGCATCCGGCCTGATCCCACATCTGAGATATTGCACATCGGGGAGGCACACTTTTACCCTATCAATAGTCATGATGGCGGCTATATTCGCACCGACGATGGCGGCTATCAAATCCTCTTAAACCTGCGCGCCGCAGGCACCTTTGACCAGATTACCCTCAAAGAAGTGCTATCGGGCGAGTTTTCACCCAGGCTAGTAGAAGATCGCATTGTGCTCATTGGCAGCACCGCCATCAGCAGCGCCGATACTTTTTACACGGCCTACAGTAGCGCCTTTGGGCAAACGGTACAAACAACATTTGGGGTTGAAATCCACGCTCAGATTGCCAGTCAAATTATCAGCACAGTCTTTGGCGAACGCACTTCTATCTCTATGTTGCCAGAGTGGGCAGAGGGGCTGGCAATTTTGCTGTTTGCTTATATCGGAGTCGGCCTACAGCTGCAAGAAACTGGCGAGCTACGCCAGATCTCTCGATTAGTCGGGATCCTGCTTGGCACAACCGGCATGAGCTACCTGGCTTTGCTGCTGTGGGGATGGTGGCTTCCCATCGTACCGACCCTGGCATCTGCCCTCACAGCAACCATCATTACCGGCTTTTATCGCACTAAACAACTCAAGACGCTCTCTAGGGAAGATCGTCTCACCCGACTGGCAAACCGACGGACTTTTGATGAAACGCTTCAGAGGGACTGGTTTAAGGCGCTAAGATCGCAAACCTCCCTCTCGTTGATCATCTGCGACGTCGACTTTTTCAAGCTCTACAACGATACCTATGGCCACCCCAAAGGCGACGAATGCCTGACCCTGGTCGCCAAGATCATGAAGTCAGCTGTAAAATGGCCTGACTCACTCGTGGCCCGCTACGGCGGCGAAGAGTTTGTTGTGCTGCTACCCAGTGCAGAGTCCAACGACGCCCTCAAGATTGCCGAGACAATCCGCGAGAAGGTCAAAGCGCAAAAAATCATTCACGAAGGGTCAAAAGTATCCACGTTTGTCACCTTAAGCCTGGGGGTTACTAGCTTTGTACCCAAGATGAACCTGCCCACGAGCGCCCTGGTAGAGATTGCAGATTTGGGCCTGTACACCGCAAAGCAATCTGGTCGCGATCGCGCCATGCTGCATTTGCCAGACACCTTTACAAAGCCAGCACCGGGTAAAAGCTAAAAGACACTTATTGAGAACCAAACTGATACACAATCTCCCCTGTCTCCGTCACCAGGTAATCGGCCCCAAAGGCCCGTGCCTGGGCCAGCAAGTAATCTCGAGCCTCATCCCCCGGCAAATTGGCTGCCATGGCAAACTCAATCAGCGTAAATTGGCCCCGCCGCGATCGGATCAGCTGATATAAAACCGTCTGCCGCCGCTGGGTTTCGGCCTGCTGCGACTGCCGCGTTTGCCCACGAGGGCCCCACAGCCAACCCCCTCCTGCCAGCAGTGGCACACCAATCGCTAAGTAGCCAATCACGCCCTGCGGCTGCGGCACATCATCTTTAGAGAGCGAATAGGGAGCCGCCAGCACAAAAAGACTCCCGAGCCCGATCAAAGTTGCAGCCGTAATCTGTTTCAAGACGGTCATAGGCGCTAGACATTCAGCATTGGTCGATATATTAGCGCATAGGCGCATCTACCAAATCAACCGCAAACTCATTGCCCCCAACAGCACCAGGACAACTTGACGAAACAAACGAGGGTTAATTCGTGTGGACAAGACAATCCCCAGCACTAGCCCACCGACAAAAAACGGCATCGCGTAGACGGCAACCTGCAACAAATCAATCGTCAGACTGCCTTGAAAGTAGTGCCCCGCCATGGCAATCAACGAGCTGGCCATAAACACACCGGGAATATTGCCCTTAAACTGCTCAGGGCTCCAACTGTTGCAGTTCGCATAGATCACGATCGGTGGCCCCCCAGTATTAAAAGCCCCTGTCAAAACCCCTGACATTGCCCCAAAGGCATAAGCCCAAGCCGGTGACGTTAACTCAGGCAGCGCAAACTTAAGACCGTCGTAGAGCACATAGGCCAGCACTAGCCCCCCTAAAATCCTCAAGGCGAGATGATCGGGGACATATTGCAAACCCACAATCCCTAGGGGAATCGTCAACAGCGCTGCCGCGATCAGGCGCACCACTGACTGCCAGTCAAAGCTATCGCGGTAGTAGTAGCACAGCACAAAGTTACTCACAACAGACGCCATGACCACCAGGGCCACTGCAGTGTGCAAATCCATCAGCAGCGGCAAAAGGGAAACTGCCACCAGCGCAAACCCAAAGCCAGTTAAACTTTGCACAAAAGCAGCCAGACCAATAACGCCGCCAACAAACCAGATTTCAGGCACAATTTCAGACACCTGTCTAAACACCCCACGAAGGTCAGCTGTGAAGCCCCTGTATCTCCGTCAATTTTCATGGCAGCAGACACTTGGCCTTTTCTATTATGAAGAAATATGTCAAAAGTAGGTACAAAAATCTCTGCCAAGAGCAATCGGCATAAGGCACAATTAGTTGTATAGCCAACATCTGTGCCAACATCCGGCGTTAGCTTCCCCTTAAGCCACTATGAATCGGCTAACTAAAACCCCTAGAGAAATTGCCCGACAGATGTCGCAGGAATGCATCGCGCGGCGGCTTAGGCAGGCCAACCGTATGGTCACCCGACTGTATGATGATGCGCTGCGATCGCACGGCCTCACGATCAACCAGCTCAACATTGTTGCCACCGTTGTTAGCCAGGGCCAGCTCCAACCCGGTCAGCTAGGGCGCATGCTAGGGATGGAAAAATCAACCGTCAGCCGTACCGTCGAGCGGATGGTCAAAAAAGGATGGCTAGAGGTCGGGCCAGGCCAAGATGGCCGCAGCCAGCTGATCAAGGCGACCCCGGCAGGCCGACAAATGTTAATAGCCGTTGGCCCCCTTTGGAGTGACTTGCAGGAAACGGTGCTCGCTTCTATGGCAGACAATAGATCAGCAGATAGCGGGGCAGACGGTGGGCTGAGCCTACTCAACAGTCTGGGTATGCTGACTCACGCCAAGCAGACATCAGCAGCCCCAGAGGATGACTTCTATGATGATGATTTGGCCGCTGACTTTTACGGCTAGTCGGGTGTCACGCTCAAATGTCAGGCTCAAAACTTCGGATAGGGAAAGCCGACCCTTCTCTTTACCTATCCATCTGCGCTCGCTTCAGCCATCAACGGCAAAGCTTTTTGCTGCATGGTTTTAAAAATGTTGTAAAACCCATTAGCGCGTGAGGGTGTCAGACTCACATCGAGCTGAGTCTCTTTGATGAAATCGGGCTGCAGCTGCACAACATCTTCCGGGGGCAACCCATTCAGACCAGCGATCAGCAAGGCCACCAAACCCTTGGTAATTTGAGCGTCTGAATCGCCTTGATACTGAAGCTTGCCGCCCTCTAATGCCGCAGTAATGTAAACCTGCGAAACGCATCCCCTCACTTTATTTTCAGGCGTCTTTTCTGCTTCAGGAAAGGCTTCCAGCTTTTTGGCATACCAAAGTAGCTGCTCATATCGCCGCTTGGGATCCTGAATTCGCTGAAAGCGCTTGACGATTTTATCGAGGGTTGCCGGACGGGGAGAAGTTGCAGACATGGGGGTGGATAAAAGTAATTCGCCACTACGCCCATGTATTGTAGACCCTCTTAATTATCGGTGTTTAATTATCACTGTTGACTTCCTTTTGAGCCACAAATCGATGGGCCACCGTTTCCGGCTGAATCGCAGATAAAATAATGTGACCTGAGTCGGTGATCATAACGGCTCGGGTTCTGCGACCATAGGTGGCGTCAACAAGCTGACCGCGCTCACGAGCATCGGAGATAATACGCTTAATAGGGGCAGATTCGGGGCTGACAATTGCAACGACACGATTGGCAGCGACGATATTGCCAAACCCGATGTTAATTAGCTTAATATCCATAAAGTAGAGGTTTTCTGAACTCAGCAGACGAGTAATAAGTGTGATATCCCCATCCTACCCAAAAAAATGAGGATATATGGTAGAAAAATCTCTAATTTTCAACTTTAGGTACTCCTTTGTAATTTTACGTACACAGTTAAGTTGATATTTCCTGACTTAGAGCTCAAGAAAGCAGGGCTTTTGCGCATTTTGGTAGTTTATCTGCAAGAAAAGTAGGGTAAAAATACGATGCAGCCGGTTGATCTGACAACACTAAAAGCAGTGTGCCACGAGCTGCGATCGCACTGGCTACCCGCCCGCTGCGAACAAGTCATCCAGCGCGATCGGCACACCATTTGCATGGCCCTCCGAACGTTTGACAAACGAGGCTGGCTTACCATTTCATGGCATCCCCAGGCAGCCAGGCTGCACATGGGGTCAGCCCCCCCCCGCCAACCCGACACCTTTACATTTAGTCAACAACTCAAACACCAGGTTAATGGGCTAGCTCTGACCAGCCTAAATTTTTTATCGCCGTGGGAACGGGCGCTGGACTTGCAGTTTGCCCCGCGCCCCGGCGATCAGATCCGCTGGCACATTTACGTAGAAATCATGGGTAAGTACAGCAACGTGCTGCTCACCAATGCCCAACAAGAGATTATTACCGCTGCCCACCAAGTGAGCGAAAAGCAGTCGAGTATCCGCCCAATCAGCACGGGCGATCGATATCAGCATCCGCCCGCCATTGTCGGCACGCTCCCCAAACCATCAGACACGTTCGAAATTTGGCAAAGTCGAGTCGGGCTGGTGCCAGGTAAATTACGTAAAATGCTACTACAGGCTTACAGCGGGCTGAGTTCTGCCTTGATCCGGCAGCTAGTGGGAGCCGCTAAGCTTGACCCAGAACAGCTCACCACCAGTCTGACCAGCGCTGATTGGCATCGCCTGTACGACCAGTGGCAACGGTGGCTCACCGCCTTAGCTACCCAAACATTTCAGCCCGGCTGGTTAGAGACCGGCTATACCGTTCTAGGGCTCGGAGATTTTGAGCCTGCCCCTGATGTGCAATCTCTACTCGAGCGCTACTACCACGACCAGCTCAACCAGCAGATTTTTGCTCAGCTGCACCACCGGCTCAGTCAAAAGCTCAAGACCCTGCTGACTAAGCTGCGCCAAAAAGCCGATGCCTTTAATATTCGCTTAGCCCAGTCAGACCAAGCCGACACCTATCGAGCTCAGGCCGATCTTTTGATGGCTCACCTGCACCAGTGGCAGCCGGGGCTGCAAAGCCTGGAGCTAGCCGATTTCACAACCGGAGAGCCGGTTGCGATCGCACTCAATCCCGAAAAAAATGCCGTACAAAATGCCCAGACTCTCTACAAACGCCACCAAAAGCTCAAGCGCACTCGTGATGCGGTGATGCCCCTATTAGAGACGGTTAGATCTGAACTACGCTATCTAGAACAGGTCGAATCAGCGCTAGTGCAAATCACTGAATACGCTCACCCAGACGATTTAGAAGCCCTACAAGACATCCGCGATGAGCTGATTCAGCAGGGATACATGAGCGATCCTTACCAGCGGCCCAAAGCCAACAAAACTCCAAACTTTCATCGCTTTACCACTCCTGATGGCCATGAGCTAATTGTCGGTCGCAACAACAACCAAAACGACTATCTCACCACCAAAGTTGCCACTAGCTACGACCTCTGGTTACACACCCAAGAGATTCCAGGTTCCCACGTGCTGCTGAGGCTCAACGCAGGCGAAGTCGCAAGCGACGCCGATCTCGCCTATGCTGCCGATATGGCCGCTTACTTTAGCCGCGCCCGGCACTCTGAACAGGTTCCCGTGGTCTACACCAAACCCAAACACGTTTACAAGCCCAAAGGCGAACGACCCGGCATGGTGATCTATAAGCATGAACACATCGTATGGGGCCAGCCCCAAAGGGCAAAAGCCTGGATAGAAACAGCAGGTGATGCGCGAGCACTGGCCGAAAAAGGGCTGGCCAAAATTTAGCCTATTCTGTCGCTGATACACTGTCCTGTTGCAGCTGGCCTTCAATCGTTTCAATGGCCGCACTCACTGACGCTAGCTGCGTTTCTAAACTATCTTTGACTGATTTTAGATACGTCAGTTTGTGCTCTTGATAGGTTTTACGGGCCGTCTGCTTAGAGCCACAGCAAAGCATATAGAAAGGAAAAAACATGAGATTCAAAGGGGTAAAAAGACACCCTCTGAGCCTAGCAACTTTATTCAGACCCTGCTATTGGGAATGCAATGATCCCCATCAAAATCTAACCGGCGTCGGTGGCAAACTCATCAGCTTAGTCAGGGTTTGAGGGCCGACTACCCCATCTGACAACAGACTATAGCGACGCTGAAACGTCTCGACCGCAGCCTGAGTGCCGGGGCCAAAAACGCCGTCAAGGCCAACAGGGATTCCCAGGGATGAGAGCGCCCGCTGCACCTGCTCAACATCAGGGCCCTTGAGATAGGGGGTCTTCAGGTGAAGCGGTCGGGCATTCAAAATTTGTCGGGTTTTAGGCCCCACAATGCCATCCGCTTCCAGGCCCGTCTGAGACTGAAACGCTTTGACCGCAGCTTGGGTACCCCTCCCAAAAACACCATCGGCGGAGAGATTAAACCCTTTATCGACCAGTGCTTGCTGCAAGTCTCTAACATCTCCCCCAGTGAAAGGGGGCTGGGTATAGTAAAGCACCCGCGTCTTCAGCAGCCTCAGTGTTTGCGGCCCCACCAAACCATCTACCTTGAGGCCATTGACGGCTTGAAATCGCTCTACCGCCCGCTTGCTCTGGGGGCCAAAGACACCGTCTTGAGAAATACCTGCCCCCGTTTTCACCAACAATTTTTGAACCTCTAAAACGTCATTGCCCACCATTGCGGGCGTGGTCAAATAAATCAGGCGAGGCGCATCGGTAAAGCTTGGAGACTGCTTGGGTCGACTGACTCGCGGGGTTGGAAACTGTCCCGAAGGGGTGTTAAATAGATCGGCCTCAGCCTGGCGTCTGCGCCTAAGCCCTGCTTCAACGTTGCTACCGGGGTTACGGTAAAGCAGCAGCGCACTTTCGATTTGATGCCAGCGGCGCTCTCGCAATACGCGAGACACGGTCGAGAAACCTGAAGCCCCATAAAAACCGGCCCCCAGATTATAGGCAAAACTTAATAAGGCACCTCGCTGATTTTCATTCAGCTCGGGCCACACCGGAATTCTCTCTAAGGCAGGCAAAAATTGGGTTTCCACTTGATGCATCAGCAAATCATCCGCCTCAGCTTGGGTAATCACCTCCCCCAGTTTGAAAGGAGACCCGTTTTTACGACGCGTACTTCCCCAGCCGATGGTATAGGGCTTTCCCCCCGATAGGGGATCCGGATACGCTTTAAGATGAGACCCTTCAAACTGTTTAATCAGCTCAACGCCTGGCAGCGGCACCCGTGACATATTGCTCAGTTCCTTTCATTGGTATGCGTTGATTTTCTACTAAGCAGGCAGCAGTGTTTTTATGATAGGTAAAGCATTCACGGCGACACATCGTCCTGCCAGACTATTTCTAACCTGAGCCGTGACTCCCATAAAAACCCAGAATCATTAAGTGCCCACAATCGGGTAAAACTCGAGAATTAATCCCATCTCCCCCACCATCCCAGCCAGCCAGCATGACCCAAGCGCTTTCCCACAATCCGATGACTTCTCCCCAGGGCCAACGTTCAGACCCGTTCTATCCGGTGAGCGTTGCACCGATGATGGATCGCACCGATCGACATTTTCGCTACCTGATGCGACAGATCACTCAGCGAACGCTGTTGTATACCGAAATGGTCACCGCCCAGGCAATTTTACATGGCGATCTTGAACGGCTTTTGGGGTTTACCCTAGACGAAAAACCGCTTGTCCTGCAGGTGGGGGGCGATCGCCCCGTGGCCCTGGCACAGTGTGCTCGCATCGCCGAAGACTTTGGCTATGACGAAATCAACTTAAACGTGGGCTGCCCAAGCAGTCGAGTGCAATCGGGTCATTTTGGAGCCTGCTTAATGGCTCAACCTGAACGGGTTGCTGAGTGTGTAGCAACGATGCTGGCAGCTACGTCCCTGCCAGTGACCGTCAAACACCGCATTGGGATTGATCAGCGCGATCGCTACGAAGATATGGCTGATTTTGTCTCCACCGTTGCCCAAAGCGGCTGCCGACGGTTCACAGTTCATGCCCGCAAAGCCTGGCTGCAAGGGTTGAGCCCCAAAGACAATCGCAATATTCCCCCCTTGCGCTATGCAGACGTCCATCGGCTCAAGCGAGAATTTCCTCATCTATGGGTTGAAATCAACGGTGGATTTGTGATCCTTGATCAAGTTCGCGCCCAGCTTAACCATGTCGATGCAGTCATGATTGGCCGGGCCGCTTACGATACCCCATATCTGTTTGCCACCGCCGACCGAGACCTGTTTGGCCTTGAGCCCCCCCCGCGCACGCGCCCCCAAATTGTCCAGGCCATGCTGCCCTATATCGATCATTGGACAAGTCGCGGCACCAAACTGCACAGCATTACCCGCCACATGCTACAGCTGTTTCACGGGCAGCCTGGCAGCCGTGCCTGGAAACGACATCTCACCGAAAATAGCTGCAAGCCCGGAGCAGGGATAGAAGTCATAAAAGCGGCATTGGCACAGACCACTCATTTGCAGAGTAATCACGTTTCAAAGTGAAGTTTGAGCGACATCTTTTAGTGAGACCAAAGACTCGAGCCTATGCCACGTATTAAGCTAACCGTATTCGGGATTGTTCAGGGCGTTGGGTTTCGCTACCATACGCGACTCAAAGCGATAGAAATTGGGCTGACTGGCTATGTCAGAAATCGCCCCGAGGGCACCGTCGAGATCGTGGCCGATGGCGATCAAACCCAGCTACAGCAGATTATCCAGTGGGCTCATCAGGGCTCACCAGCAGCTCAAGTCGACAGGGTAGAGGTGGTAGATCAGCTGTCTATTAACCGATTTGAGTCGTTCGTCATCGATTATTAAGCTAAGGCTAATTTTTGAACAGACTCAAGGGGTAATCCATCAATCCGCAATATTTTGAGAAAAAGGGGCTGAGAAAAAGGGGGCTCGAACCCGTCTGAATCCAGTCTGAATCGTGTCAAACAGCCCTGAATAGGTAAAGGGTCCATCCACGACAGCTATCAATCAGAGGCAGCTATCAGAGGCAGCTATCTAGCCCACTTTAGAAAGGTCGCATAGGGCAAGCCCAGCAACGTGAAGCAACAGCCAGGAAACATTTAGAGGAAATATTGAGGAAACAGTATGGTAGCAACATTTGTGGGGGTAGCAATACTGCTGATTATTGCCATTGGCGTACTCACGGTAATGGCGGTCTGGAATATTTACAATCGCCTGATTACCCTACGAGCTCGCTATCGTAACGCCTATGCTCAGATTGATGTCCAGCTACAGCACCGGTATGATTTAATCCCCAACCTGGTAGAGACCGCTAAAGGCTATCTCCAGCACGAGCGAGAGACCTTGGTGGCCGTGATTGAAGCGCGGAACCAAGCCGTCACCACGATGGAAACTGCCTCCTCGGCCCCAGGCAACCCCCAAGCCATGCAGATGATGGCAGCAGCAGAAGCTAACTTGACCAGTGCTCTCGGTCGACTGTTTGCGGTCTCTGAAGCGTATCCACAACTTCAGGCTAACGCAACCATAGCCACTGTAATGGAAGAGCTGCGCTCTATCGAAAACGAGCTATCACTTGCCCGACAAGAATTCAACAATGCGGTGATCGCTTATAACAAGCAGCGCGGCGCATTTCCGAATAATGTCGTTGCTAGCTCGTTCAATTTTAGCCCAGCTGAGCCCTGGCAAGACCGAGTTGCAGAAGCCGCCGCCGCGCCTCGGGTCTCTTTTAACTAGTCGAGTATCAACCCAGTGTTTGGGGCTGGTTTTCTGATCGGGGCAAACGCCTCAACCGCCTGGTGCTGGCAGCGCTAACACTCAAGCAAAAGTTAGTAGATGCCTTTGCTCATAAGCCGTCCATCAAGCCACGCTTTTCGCGTGGCGCAGCTTCCAAAATAGGCTAGAGACAAAATTGGCAGTAATGTGCGCCAACACAGGCACCCAGAGGTTGCCTGTGAGCACGGCGCTGGCACCCAATAGCAAACCAATCACCGTTGCCCATACCATATAGGGCCACTGCTGTAAGCCACTCAGATGTAGCACCCCAAAGCAGAGACTACTCACCACAACGCCGGTCACGCTGAGCCCTAAAGCTGGCAACATCACGCCCCGAAACAGCAGCTCTTCGCTGAGCCCCGGTAGCAACCCCAGCCAAATAACGTCAGTCAAAGCCAGCGGCCTCAACACAAAATCAAGATAAAAATCAGCGCTGCGGCGATAGGCTGGCCACGCCAGATGCAGCACCGCACTTGCGACCGTGATCGTCAGCCCCAGACCGACCCCTAAACCAGACGCGGTCATGCCAACCCTCAAGGGGAGCTGGGTGACCGCCTCGACCAGCAGCCAAACGCGCGCAATCATGAGCAGCACCAGCGCCGTTAGTGCGATCGCAATTAACAACTGAGTTCGACTTAGGGGTTCAATATCAGGCGTTTTAGGGGAAAACTGATTCACTAGAGCCTCAAAGCGCGTTTCAGACGAGTCCGGTCGTTTTCTAATTCTACAGAGTCTTTGCTGTCTGACGCGCTATCATCTAAGGCTTGATGTCTCTGAAGCTTAATAAGCAGCTCTTCTTCTGTTACGCATGCCCTATCCTGGCCTGCTCTATGGACCTATATCACTGACGCCATGACAACCCATACCCCCTCGACGCCCTCTGAATTATTGAAGAATAGAAGAGGACTCCATTGACAAGTACTGAGTGATCAAGACTGCGTGACAAATACTGAGATCGTTAGACTACATTCCCAAAGCCTTATAGACGTAAATCTTGAAAGCGCTCGCAGCCGCCTTCTGGACTTTTCAAAAAGCGCAAACGCTTCTGCTTTAGTAAATACAGACAGCGTCACACCCAATCGCCCCAAAAAACCACTCAGTTGTAAGGTTAGAGACACCGTTGCAGTTTTTAATGACCTAGAGTTTAATTAAGGCTTGATAAAGCTCTTTGGCAGCTAGTCTCCTAATTTCACGCCTTTTAAGGAGACTTGTAGAGTTTATTTGAGTAAGTTTTTAGCCAAAATCGTGATGCAACGGAGGAATCTAACGAACTAGATATCTTTAGCTAAAATAGCAGCTCCTTTGAATCGTCCTTCTAAAAAACATCACCATATTTCCTGACTTTATTTCTCTTAAAACTCACATTTTCCAAGGCTTCTTCTGACAAAAAGCTTGATTCTCAGGTTATCTATCTGCCTACTAAATCAACTTTTTTAAGCGTTATATTTCTTAGCAAATAGGGCATTTATTGAATAGGTCAGATCTACCCTAAAAACACCAGCCGCCATACAAAACTATTGTTTCGATTTCTCTCGAAACCTACTCTTTTTTTAAGATATGGGACATTCAATTGAGTCATCTTCATCCGACGATAATGTAGGCATTTACGAATGCGAAGTGCGTCTTAAGTTTCGCATCATTGAAGAAGCTCTCACCATGAGCAATCGTGATTCCCTAATAGAGACCCTCGTTGATGCATTTGCCTATGGCAGTGATGAGTATCTAGAGGCACTAGACTCTCAGGTTGATATCCAGAAGCTTAAGGAAATGGAGGCCTCTCCTGAGATGCGTCGCCAGCTTATTCGCTTGCGCAACTCGAACCGCTTAGCCTAGTCATTTTCACTGATTGATTTCACTGGATTCAGTGATTTAGCCTTTAGCTGTTTGACAACGATTCATCCCTGTGGGTATATTAATAAAGGCCAATTTACGGAAAGCCAATTTACCAAGCCCCCATCGTCTAGAGGCCTAGGACACCTCCCTTTCACGGAGGCGACGGGGATTCGAATTCCCCTGGGGGTATTTTTGGACGTTACCCGTATGGTTATTAGCTGCAGAATCGCTGCAAACTCGTGGAAGTTTGCGGCGATTCTGCTTTTAAGCGCCCAGTGGGTCGCGCAGGTGAAAGCAAAGCCGTTGAAATCTAGCCTTAATGGGCTGGGCTTCAAATCTACTGACGACCGACACCTGCGTCAACGGGGTCTTTTTTCACTGGGCTCTCTAGTATCTCAAGACTGCATTTATTTCAAGACTGCATTTATTTCAAGACTGTATCTAACAGATTGCGGGCGGGCTGAGCTTTCTCCAGAGCAACCTGGTAGTCACCATGAACGCGCACCAATCGAGACAGATTACTCACCCCGACTTTGAGCTGGTCAAGCTCTTCCCCAGACAGCAGCTCTCCATCCAGCATTCGCACCATCAGCGGCTTAATGTCACCCACTTCCTGACGAGCTTTTTGCAGCTTGTCTACGGTTGTTAGCAAAGTCTTAAGCGCACTAAAAAGGCTATCGAGCGATTCCACTGTCGGCTCAGCAGCCCCATTTTCAGCTTTCTCGACTGCGGGTGCAGCCACTTTCTCAGCTGCGGGTGCAGCCGATTTTGATGTTTTATTAGGTTGTTCAGACTTGCTTACACTAGCTTTGGCCATCACCGTCTCCTTAATTTCCTCAGCAAATGCTACCGCAGATGCTAAGCACTCTTACCATATAAATACGCCAGTCTTAGCCTACTTGGAACTATTTCAAGATTGCCAAACATTTTGCATCTTGAGGAAATCAGTTTGAGCGATTTGACGCTCAAGCAGCAGCGGTGATCGCTAGGTTCTACACCCTAAATGGGTATCACTAGACTAATGAGCCCCTCCCAATAGGGTCAAGATGACTCACTCGCGACAATTAGAAACGCTTGCTCTAGTAGAATCATCCACTCAGTTGTCCAACCCTGGTCAATATGAAAAAAAACTTCTTAGAGGCTGTCCAACTTGGCAAAAATGACAGGTGGCGCTATTTACTGTCAATTGTAGCCATCTTGTATTATTACCTACACGTTGCTGGGTTAATCGCACTGAGCCTGACAGCAACCCTAACCCAGGTCTTTGGTCAAACTCGTCTTGGTTCCTTTGTTGCACTCATGTGTATATTCCCACCCGTGATTGGCATCCTATTTTGGGCGGTTACCAAGCTTCATAATCGACCGTTCCAGACCTTGGTTAACGCTGATGCATCTGTAAACATGCGGCGTCTTTTGTGGGGATTTGCAGCTTGGCTACTTCAGCTCACCGTTATCTTCGGAGCAGATATCTGGTTGGCTCCACAACATTACTCGTTTAGCTTTCATCCAGCCCAGTGGTTTACGCTATTACCATTGGCTATGATTTTCATCCCAATGCAAACCTCTGCCGAAGAGTTGCTCTTTCGAGGATATTTAATGCAAGGGCTAGGGTTAATTATTAAACATCGACTGGCTCTGATATTGACGATTAGTCTTGTGTTTGCAGTACCTCATTTTGCCAATCCAGAAATGCAGCGGGGGTTTACTTGGGGTGCGCTGACCTATTTACTGTGGGGGATCTTCTTTGCAACCATCACTCTCAAAGACAATGGTTTAGAACTTGCGCTCGGATGCCATGCAGCTAACAACCTTTTCTCAACATTAGTACTTAACACCCCTGATTCAACCATACCCACCACAGCAATCTGGACCTATATAGAGCCCATTGATAGCAGAGTAGGATTTATTTCATTGCTAATACAGACAGCTGTTTTCTATTGTCTTTTTTTTGGGGGTATTCCCAGACGATGTCAAAAAGGATAGGAAAGCACCCATCGCTAGCAACCTCACTTACAATAAAGCTTAAACTTTGCGCTGCGCCCCTAAGCCCCTTAGATGAGTACCCCTCGCCTACATCCTGACACTATCGAAGATGTGCGATCGCGTGCTGACATCGTCGATGTGGTCTCTGAGCATGTGGTGCTCAAAAAGCAGGGCAAAGACTTTACCGGACTATGCCCGTTTCACGATGACAAGTCGCCTAGCTTTAGCGTTAGCCCTAGCAAACAGTTTTACTACTGCTTTAGCTGCGGTGCGGGGGGCAATGTTTTTAAGTTCATGATGGAGCTGGGCAAGCGCTCCTTTGGCGATGTGGTGCTTGACCTGGCCCGCCGCTACCAGGTACCAGTCCAGACGCTAGAGCCGGCTCAACATCAAGAATTTCAGCGTAAAATCACCCTGCGGGAACAGCTGTTTGAGATTGTCTCAATCAGCGCTAAGTTTTATGAACATGCCCTCTTTCAAACAGACGGGCGACAGGCGCTGACCTACCTGCGCGATAGCCGTCGCCTGAGTGATGCCACCCTCAAACAGTTTCAGATCGGCTATGCCCCAGATGGCTGGCAAACCCTGTATGGCTATCTGGTCGAGCAAAAACACTACCCGGTAGATCTGGTCGAAAAAGCCGGACTAATCGTTCCCAAAAAGCAGGGCAGTGGCTATTACGATCGGTTTCGCAATCGGGTAATGATCCCGATCCACGATGGGCAGGGGCGGATTATTGGCTTTGGAGGGCGCACCCTCGGCGACGATAAGCCCAAATATCTCAACTCACCTGAGACTGAGCTATTTGACAAGGGCAAAACCCTTTACGGTCTAGATAAGGCTAAGGGCGCGATCGCAAAGCAAGACCGCGCCATCGTCGTCGAGGGCTACTTCGACGTGATTGCCCTGCACGCCGCTGATATTCGCAATGCCGTCGCCTCTTTAGGAACCGCACTCAACGCTGGCCAGGTCAAGCAGCTACTACGCTACACCGAATCTAAACAAATTGTCTTCAACTTTGACGCCGACGCAGCCGGGGTCAAGGCGGCTGAGCGGGCAATCGGGGAGGTCGCTATCCTGGCCCATCGAGGCGACGTTCAGCTCAGAATTCTAAATATCCCCGACGGTAAAGACCCTGACGACTTTCTACAGACCCACGTCCACGAAGAATATGCCGCCCTGGTCGACGCTGCCCCCCTGTGGCTCGACTGGCAAATTACCCAGATCCTAAAAGACTGCGATCTCAGACAGGCCGATCAGTTTCAAAAAGCCTCCCAAGACGTGGTCGATCTGCTGGGCGATATTGCCAATGCCGACACTCGCACCCACTATATCCGCCACTGCGCCGAGATTTTTAGCAACGGCGATGCTCGTCTGGTACCCTTACTGGCCGAAAACTTTTTAGCCCAGGTGCGCCGCAAACGGCGCTCACCAGGTGAGGCTAAAAGCACCGGGCCAAAGATTATCCAAACCAGCTCCCTAGAAGGGGCAGAGGCTGCTCTACTGCGGGTCTACATCCATTCTAAAAAGCATCGAGAGGAGGTGATTCAAGCCCTGGAAGTCCGCGATCTGCAGTTTAGCTTTTCGCACCACCGTGCGCTCTGGCGCATCATGCTGCAATGGCAAGATCAGCTTGAGGCTGAAGAAGATAGTTCTGGGAGCTTGTTAGAACTGCTGCGGAACACCGCCTCTGAGTCTACGGGGCCGCTCTCGCAAGTGCATCATCTGCTTTACCTCGACGAAAAAACAAAGCGGGATATTCTGCGGGCACCGCTAATCATTCGGGCAGCTATCGCTTGCCTGGAGAAAACCATGTGCGAAAAACGCTATCGTTACTTTCTCACCTTGTGGACTGACACAGACTTAAGTGAGGCCCCTGAACAGCAGGCTTATTACCAAAAGCAAATCTACGCCGAGAAAAAACGCATCGCTGAGCTCGAAAAAGAACGTCACGTCGACTTTGAAGATTTAATTGGCCTACCGTGGATAGGTGAGTTTTACGGTGAATTAGATGGTTAACAAAATGCTAGGGATAGACTTAAATGGTGGCCGCATCCAGACCTGTAGTTTGCTCTACGGGAAAAACTCAAGTCAGCTACAACGACTCAGCCACAACGACTCAGCCATAGGGTGTGTCAGAAACTCAAGGTCTATCTTCCATATTTAAGCCCACTGATTCATTGGTGGTTACTCCATACTCACCATACTCACCTGATTTATCCATCTTGTTTGGAGATGCTTGAACTTGATCGCTTTTTCCAAAATAGTAACCAAGTACTAGGGTAATAATAGGCGGAATCACTGTTTTACACGTCTCAAAAATAGCTTTTCCGGCTTCCGAATTGGGAGGTGCCCAATAGTACATAGCCATAGATTCTAGGAAAATCAATCCTAGCCCCGTTAGAACTACAGCAGCAAAACTGAGACGTTGAAATTCGAATCTTGCTTTCTCATCTGCTTGCTGACCCTGCGCTCTATTGAAGTAAAGGACAAGAACAATACATACTACGATAAGCAATAGGCCTCCAGAAAAGATAAAAATTGGCGCAGGCGTATAGACTGAGTTTTCTGGAATATCCTGGCTGCTCACTTGGGCATACAACACAGGTGTCTGACAGGCAAGGAAAAAAGATACCCCCGAAAAGAGCACGACATTGAGCTTCTTAAAAACCTTGTTAGGGCTCATATTCTCAATAATTAAATACAATAGTGAAGAGTATCAGAAAGTCTCAATACGGCATCCCAAAGCCGACATTTAATTAATAAAACGTACATTCTCAAATTCAGGGTTCAATTGTTTGGGCACTCTAGGGGCTAATGAGTTCACCCTATTCAATGTCCCTTCCAGATCAGTCTAGCCAAGATAAGCCCAATAACCCTATCCACGATCTCGGTCTCTATGGAGAGCAGCTGGTGCAAGACTGGCTGCACCAGCAGGGGTGGGATATTCTGCATCACCGTTGGCATAGCCGCTGGGGTGAGCTCGACCTGATTGCCAAAGGCTACTCTGTACAGGCGGGGGGCAAGCAGGCGGAAGGTAAGCGGGCGGGGAGTAAACTGGGCAGCCCGATGATTGCTTTTGTAGAAGTCAAAACCCGCAGCCAGGGCAACTGGGATGCGGACGGGCTACTGTCAATTACGCGCAGCAAGCAGCGAAAACTCTGGACAGCAGCGCGATTATTTTTAACCCGCCATCCTAAATTTGCTGAGACCCCATGTCGGTTTGATATTGCCCTGGTGAGCTGCCACCGAAAAGAGAGCACCCTGGCAAAGGATCAGATGCAAGTGCCCAACGAGACTCGATGGCTGGCCTTGCAAGACTATATTGTCAACGCATTTCAATGTTGAGAACTGATGGGCTCACAGGTCAATCGAGCTGATTAATTTTTTCGCCCGTCGGAGGCTTAGCCCATCCTACGGATAACAAATGTGCCCACCCAAACTCTCAGCTCCAGAATATTATGCCAACGTCTCTGGACAATAGCCCAAGCCAGTCACAAAATGCTCGCGAAACTGCTCAATTTCTTGGCGGTCAGGCTTACCGTGGGACACTACCGCAATTTGGTAACGTCGCATTACATCAACCGCCGACTGCCCGGTCTCTAAACCCCAGAGCGCCATCCTGACTCGAAATCCAGGGTTGTGGGGAATCCCTGTTTCGTTGAGAAATGCACGAAAATTTTGCTCTGCAAGATGAGTAACGCTTTCATGCAGCCTGACTCTTACAATCCAACCGTCGATCCGATGGATCACTGTCATAAACTCTAGCGGAAGTTGCATCATGTCTAGCAAGCGTTCCACCACTCGGAGGGTCAGGCTGGCATTCGCTAGATAATAAATGTATTCCATGTTTCCGATGCAGGAGTGATACAGTCTAGATTGTCTAAATTTGACTAGATTGTCTAAATTTGAAGAAGACCCTTTGACTTGACCTACAGTACAAAAAAACAGCGCAAAAAAAATTTGAATACCTTCTGCCGACGCTAGGACAAACCATATCTGGTCACTTAAGTTTTTCCCATAAAGGCAACCGCAGGCCTAGATGCGGCTAAGGTTTATACGCTCTTATCGATAGGTCTAACAGCAATGAGCTCAGAGCAAGCCATTACTATGCAGTCTAACCTGGATCATAAGCTTTCGGCATACCAATACAATCTACCCGAGGCATTAATCGCTCAGAATCCAGCCGTTCCTAGAGACAGCGCCCGTCTGTTAGTCGTCGATTCTGCTTCCAGTCATCAGCATTCTTATTTTAGAACCTTGCCCGACTATCTACGTCAGGGTGACTTGCTTATTCTGAATGATACTCGGGTCATTCCCGCTCGTCTGTACGGCATGAAACCAAGCGGGGCCAAAATTGAGGTTTTATTGCTAGCGCCCCAGCCAGCGGATCGCTGGCTGGCTTTGGTAAAGCCGGGGCGACGGCTCAAGGCCGGCAGCTGTATCCATTTTGGCCCTGATGTTGACCAGCCCCTCCTGATAGCCGATGTAGAAGCGTGCGATCGCGATACAGGAGGGCGCATCCTTCGATTCCATAGCCCTAGCGGAGCATCTTTTACCACGCTGTTAAGCCAGCTGGGGAATATTCCTTTACCGCCCTATATCACTGACTCTCAATCAACCCCAGAGCAGTACCAAACCATCTACGCTGAACAGCCAGGTGCTGTCGCAGCACCGACGGCCGGGCTCCACTTTACCCCTGACGTGTTTGAGCAGCTCCACAGCAAAGGGGTTAAAACAGCTTTTGTTACCCTCCATGTGGGGCTAGGCACTTTTCGCCCCGTCGAAATCGAAGATATTACCGCCCACACCCTGCATTCTGAATGGGTCCAAATCTCACCTGATACAGTCGATTTGATCACCCAAACTAAAGCCCAGGGGGGACGCGTGATCGCGGTTGGCACAACGACCGTGCGAACCCTAGAAGGGCTAGTCACTCAGCAAGGTAAACTTCAACCCTACAGCGGCAATATTAACCTTTTTATCTATCCGGGCTACCAGTGGAAGCTGGTGGACGGGCTCATCACCAATTTTCATTTACCCGGTTCTAGTCTGCTGATGCTGGTCAGCGCCCTGATTGGACGAGAACGACTCATGCAACTTTATGAAGAGGCCGTAAACCAAGCCTACCGCTTTTACTCTTTTGGCGATGCAATGATTATTTTGCCAGAAGCTAAAATTCATACCTAGAGGGCTTTTGATGTCAGTTGAGCAGCTCAATCCTCAGACGTTGACCCCGTATTTGTAGGGAACCCAGAGGCGTTGAAGGCGTCAAAGGATACGTCCCCCACGGAGATCGTGCATTCCTGGCTGCGTCAGCATCTTAAGAATGCCGTTCTCCATTTCTTTTTGCCATCAGCCCCCCATTTACGGCTCATGGCGTCAGAAATATCTGACAAAAGACAGCTCACAGATTTCTAAAGGCCCCTATATTTCACAAGTTGTCCCTGATCTCTCAGGGGCAATTTTTTTTGAGCGAGTAATGGCTCCCAGTTTGAATCGGGGGTTACTGCATTCGGATTGGGTATCAGCTGGAGGCCAGATCACTTAAACCCAGTGATTTTATACCAACAAAAATCACTCAACATCTCGAAGAGGCACCACGATATCTATCCGTAAACTCGTGCTTTTACTGATGTACTGCAATACCTTCACATTTTCACACTGAGTTTTCAAGCTAGGTTTACACAGATGCCAGTTCAATCACGCATAGTATAAAAGTAAACCTCTCAGATAGCCATAAAAGTCAGATCTACGTATTTTTACGTAAATAGCAGACGGGTAATTGCAGACATCTAACACAGCCAACGATGTGATTCCCGATCGCTTGGCACGAGAGGTCGTCGACTGGAGTATTCACACACATGAAACACGTTCAAAAGCTGCTGACTGGCAGTTTAATTTTAGGTGCCCTCAATTTAGGAATCGTCGCCCAGGCAAAGGCAGCAACCCTGGTCAAAAGTTGGACGGTTACCTCAGCCCAAAGCATTCACCCTAAAAGCTCAGGCCGACATTCTTTTTGGCTGCCAAAGCTCAAAGCTGGCCGTTTTAACTTTGAGGAACCGGGGCTATTTGAGCAGTACGACAACGGCGAGGCTCATCTCACTGGCACCATTACCTCAGCCCGAAATAAACAGAAACAATGGTCTGTTGATCTGTGGTTTATCCCGGCCACTCAGACCAATCTAAAACCCAAGACCGAGCTTCATAAAGCTCACTATGTCTCCAAGGGTGGCACCATCGACCCCGCCAGCTGGTCTTACTACAATCTGGACGACACTCGGGCAACCCTGACTGGGTTAGAGGCTTATTGGGGAGAAACGCTCTACCTGACCCAGGCTCCCGCTGATCAGCGTTACGCGTTCCAGCTGGGTGAAGGGGCCAACGGCAAAAATCTCAGCGAGGGCCTGTCGGGCTGGTTCTATCACACCGGCTCATACAAAGGCAAAGGGGACGTCAACGTCGATGTCACACCCGTCCCAGAACCTAGCTTTGGTCTGATCAGTGTAGGTCTGCTGGGTCTCGGAATGACGGCAGCTCGCCGTAAACAGACTGCCTAACGTTAGCGAAACGTTTGAGACTCATCTTGCTCTTCCGATAGCTCTGACAGCTCTGGGAGGGCAATTTTCTTTTGCTCTTGCACTTCGACGGCAGGGGCTTCAGCCGGTACCAGTTCTTTTTGACGCTCTTCGAGGTTGAGGGGCAAACGGACTTCCTGAGGTTTTTGAACTTGTTTTGTCTTGGGCAAGCTGCGCTCAAGATCGTTGAGCGGTCGCGGAATCACCATCACCGCGTTGAGCTCACCAATCCGCTCGGCCTCGTGCATGCCCGCTTCGACCGCGATCGCAACGTTAGGCAGCGACCCCTGCACAATAATCGTACATAGCCCTTCCCCAATCGTCTCATGGGAGAGCAGCTCAATCTCAGCCGATTTAGTCATTGCGTCAGCCGCCCCCACCATAGCTGGAAACCCTCGGGTTTCCAGTAGACCAATGGCACCATTGCTCATGTGGGTCTCGCCCACGCCCTCAAGCTCATCTAAACGAGGCAAAATCGGCAGCACCTCTTCAAGATTAGAGGGCGGGCGAGGAATCATCGATGAAGACACAAACTGTCCAAACTGCTCTGCCGTTCTTTCGCCCGCGTGAACGGCCATCCGGACATCGGCAACCCCGCCTCGCACGATGGCCGTACAGTGGCTGCCCCCGGTTTTTTCGTAGCCCACCAAAAAAACATTCGCCGATTTGATCATGGCGTCGGCCACGCCAATAATGGCCGGAAAGCTGGTAGTCGAGACCATGCCCAGCGCTGTATCTTTAAGCCAGTGACGCGTCGGCTGGCTAGATGAACCTGAGCCCGAGGTCGGCAACGATTGGGGTTGGACAGGCATAGTGGGCCTCAATGGGTAGTAACGAGTAGTCGCGCTACTCTAGGGTATCAACTCTGGTCAGAACGATCTGAGTGAGAAGGGGAATTTAAAGGCTGGCGATGGGGAAATAGGGCAGATAGGAGAGTATCAACCTGGTCTCGTCCGTAAACTCTGGCCGCCCCGTTGACCGTCAAAGCACTGACCGAAGCATAATTCTCGCCGTTTGCACCCGGAGCCCTGCCATTAGTAGCCTCCACTGATGGCTGAGAGTATGCGGTCGCCGCTGGTGGAATGTCGGGAATATCGACCGGTCGCGGAGCCACCGAGCGCGGGGGGGTCACAGGAGAGGGCCCCGGGGAGGGCCCCGAGGAGGGCTTAGAGAATTGCCCAGAGGAGCTCACAGAAGCCGTCGATATGCTCGCCGTCACGCTCGCCGTCACCCCGCGCCCCGACCAGCCAGGACTCGGCGCGCCCTTCGCAGAGCGGCTGCGATCGCCCAGCAGAGAATTGGGGGGAATCACCGCATGGGGGTCAACTTGGGGGTTGAGTAGCGTCGAGGCTGGCCCAACACAGGCGGCGCTACCGATGCGACCATACCCTACGATCAGCACGCTGGTGCCCAGACTGGCTCCCGACTCAACCACCACGGTGCCCCCTTTAGCCTGGATAACAACCCCTGCCCCTAGACAGGCATGGGGGCCAATATGAATCGCCGCCCCCGGCAGCGCTTGCAAAACGACACCCGATGCAATCGCCGCGCTCGGGTCAATGGTGACTTCGCCCCCGCGATAGTAATGGGTATGGCTAGTAAGGTGCAAAGGCGACGATGGCATCGAAATGGGCGATTTGAGACTCGCTTAAGGACGTTGGATAGTCGTTTCTAAAACCCGGCGCTTGGCACGGGGGTCAATACCCACTAGCCGAACGTAGTGCCCCTGGTGCTGAGCCAGCTGAGACTCTAGGGCTGCGATCGCATCGGCCGGGCGCTTAGCCTGAATAGAATCCCCAACCTGCCAAGCACCGCTGTGGTAGCGACGCCGATCGGCATATTCAGTACTAATACGATAGCCCTGGTTAATCAGCTGTGTAATCTGCTGCGCCACGTCGGAGTCTAGGTGAGCTCCATTGCCGTTGGCATGGTTAGCGGTCCGGTTGTCTACAACCCTATCTGGATAGGCATTGTAAACCGGCGGATTTGCGTAAATAGGGCCTTGTCCAGGCTTTTGAATGGTCACGGCGCTAGTGCGCTGTTTAGCCGCGGGGTTGATTCCAAAGATGCGCACATAGGCATCGGCGTTTTGGGCCAAAAACTGACCCAGCTCATTCAAAGCCGCACCCTCGCTGGTGGTGTGGATAGCGGGTGCGGTTTGCCAAGCCCCGCTGCGATAGCGACGCCGATCGGCGTATTCAACCCCAATCTTGTTGCCCTGAGCCAAAATCGAACGCACCTGCTGAGCTGCTTCACTAGAGTGGCTCACATCCGCAGCCAGAGGAGCCCTGTTGCCCCCAGCATAGTTAGCAGTGCGAGCATCCACCGCCCTGTCCGGGTAGGCATTGTAAACCGGAGGATTTGCGTAAATAGGGCCTTGTCCAGGCTTTTGAATGGTCACGGCGCTAGTGCGCTGTTTAGCCGCAGGGTTAATCCCGAAGATACGCACATAGGCACCGGCGTTTTGGGCCAAAAACTGACCCAGCTCATTCAAAGCCGCACCCTCGCTGGTGGCGTGGATAGCAGGTGCGGTTTGCCAGATACCGCTGCGGTAGCGACGCCGATCGGCGTATTCAACCCCGACTTTATTACCCTGGGCCAAAATCGAACGCACCTGCTGAGCTGCCGCATCAGAGTGACCGGTTGGCGCTGGAGCAGTCTGGCCGTTGCCCCGAGCACTGCCGCCCGTTGTTGGGGCAGATACATCCACTGACACCGACTTCCCATCACCTCGCTGAATGGTTGTGGTCGCCACCCGCCGCTTCACTTTCGGGTCAATCCCAAACATTCTGACATACTCACCCGCATGCTCATTCAGACAAGCCTCTAAGGCAGTAATGACGTCTTTTTCGCGGGTCGAAGCAATCGGTGAGCAGGTTTGCCAAACACCGCTGCGATAGCGACGGCGATCGGCATGCTCGGTACCAATCTTGTATCCCTGATTCAGAAGGTTGCGTACCTGCTGCACCAAATCAGGGCTCAGGTTGGTCAGCGAGCGATCAACATAGCCCCCTGGCACCGTCGAAGGACGTTTCGTATGCCCAACACTGGCTACCGAGGTCGGACTCACCGCCACAGCCTTGCCATCCCCTCGCTGAATCGTCGTGGTTGCCACCCGGCGTTTTGCCATGGGGTCAATCCCAAATATGCGCACATACTCACCCGCATGCTCTGCCACGCAAGCATCAAGCGCCGCCAGCACCTCTGACTCGCGCGCCGATTGAATCGGCTGACAGGTCTGCCAGACGCCGCTGCGATAGCGACGGCGGTCAGCATGCTCAGCCCCGATTTTGTATCCTTGACTAAGCAACTGGCGAACTTGCTGAATAACTTCTGACGTTAACCTTTGGCTTTGCATGGTATCTCTTCCAACAGATTGAGTGGGTCGTGTAGGTTGTGTATATCGGGGGGCTGAGCTGGAAACCTGGGCCGTTCGAATGGGCAAAATGCAGTCACTGTCTTCCGCACAGCGATAGCCCAAACGAAGCGCTTCACTGGCACCTAAGACTTCTTGGGCAAATTTGAGATCGGCTGCTTGCGCATTCGGTAGCTGATCTGCCTGGTGCTGCGTCGTGATCACCGACCCCGATGGAACGTACTTGCCCGGTGGAATCTCAACGTCCTGAACTAGGGCATGCATCATCACAACGCAGCCCTTACCCAATCGCGCATTAAAAACCGTCGAGCGAAAACCAACAAAGCAGCCCTCACCCACATAGGCCGGGCCGTGAATTAGTGCTTTGTGAGTCACTGAAGATTTTGCACCGATCCAAACGGAATAAGGTTGCTGATCATCTCCCAGTACGCGGCCTCCCTCTAAGCCATGGATGACCACACCATCTTGAATATTACAGCCATCACCAATAAAAAATGGTGCCCCCTCGTCTGCTCTTATAGAAGTGCCCGGTGACACCAGCACGTTAGCGCCGATGTACACATCACCAATCACCTCTGAAAAAGAATGCACATAAGCAGTCTCATGAATTTGGGGTTCAGCCAAACTCTTTGACCAAGGGGTGGGGGGAGCCGCCGCAGTGCGGGCTACCATGGTCCCAATTCCTCCGAACTTGAATCAGCGCTAACGTTAGTCAGCCAACCACGGGGTCAGCTAAAATCTTCGCGTTTATCGTAGAGCAAACCTGTGTCCATGCTGACGGTATCCACGATGGCCACGACTGTGGCATCAACCGGGCGATCGCGATAACTCTCGTGACGACGGGCTCCGCTGCCTCGGGTGACTAAAACCCACTCCCCCGGCCCCGCCCCTACCACATCTGCGGCGACTTCATAATCAGGGAGGGGGTTGCCTGACTCGTCAATAAACTGAACAAGTAAAAACTTGACCCCCCTCAGCGTCGGCTCTTTACAGGTGCTTACGACCGTGCCTCGAACTTTACCCAGGCGCACAGCCTACCTACCGTAAGGACGAATGCCGCTCACGCTTTCACGGAACTGCTCGACCGCTTCGGTGTAGCGAATGGGGAGAACAAATTCCAGGTTCTCGTGGGGACGCGCAATGATATGGGTAGACAAAACCTGTCCACCGTTCACACGCTTGACATTTTCAACCCCTGCGGCCACGGATGCCTGCACTTCAGACACATCGCCCCGCACAATCACGGTCACACGACCGCTACCGATTTTCTCATAGCCAACCAGGGTGACCCGAGCCGCCTTGACCATGGCATCTGCTGCCTCTACAACTGCTGGGAAACCCAAGGTTTCAACCATCCCTACTGCGATTGCCATTGCTCTTTCCTTAAATATGTCAACAACGTGAATGGAAACTCCCCCCTTAGCCAGGGAAATCGCCCAGATGACTTAGATCATCCGCTTGATTCGGACGCTAAGTTCGGAACTGCTCAACCGCTTCGGTATAGCGAATCGGGAGAACAAACTCCAGGTTCTCATGGGGGCGAGCAATGATATGGGTCGAAAGCACCTCCCCGCCGTTGACGCGCTTAGCAGACTCAATGCCAGCGGCAACAGAGGCCTGTACTTCAGAAACGTCACCGCGAACAATCACAGTCACGCGACCACTCCCAATCTTTTCGTAGCCAACCAAGGTCACTCGGGCAGCCTTAACCATTGCGTCCGCTGCTTCTACAACAGCAGGGAAGCCTCTGGTCTCAATCATTCCAACGGCAATTGGCATTGTCGTAAGTCTCCTATCATAAAACAGGCCAAAAACTCCTCAGCAACAAAAAGTCGCTGTTCAGCTAGACAGATCTCTCCGCGAGAAACCAGCAAAACAACATCCTTTTATGTCTGAATCAATAAAGCCTGCGTAACTCCGTTTCCTGATCTCAGAATACGAGTGGCCATGCCGTTTGACAATATAAGCTGCAATGATTGTTGCTAATGTTAAGCATTATCAAAACTCATATAAAATGCTTAGACAATCTTATTAGAAGTTTGCAAACGCTAGAAAGACGATCGCAGGGGGCAAACTTAAGTATTTTTGCTTAGCCTCGGCCAGCGGTTCAAACTCCCAGCCCCTCAAAAGTCATCGCTAGATTTTCTCCCAAGAAAGGCTAAGGCGCGTCTCGGTCTTCAGGTACTATAAATAAATGTCAGCAATCTTAAAGGCTTCCATAGACTGAAGTCTTTATCTCAATAGCGAGGTTGCTCCAAAGCAACGAGCTTGCTCCAAAGTAGCAAGGTTGCTCCAACTTTGGACAGGTAGGCCAGAGCGTCAGATTAGTTTGTGAGCCAGGCATCGTCAGCCAGGCCTGCGATGGGCTGTGATAGGTCCTTGGACAGGGCCTTTGGAGCAAAGTTTTGCCATAGGACACGGTTGCTAAGCGGCTAGGGTCAACCAGGCAGATAGGTTTTGAAACCTGTCTCTTATAAAATAGGGTCTTCCCGAGCAAACGTCTCGCTTTAGGTCAGAAACCACTTTTAATCGCTTTTTAGGCAAGTAGCAGTAATGGTTCAGGCGCTGATTGAGTTCAGTTGGTTAATTCCAATTTATGGCTTGATAGGAGTTCTTCTGTCATTGCCTTGGGCGATCGGGATAATTCGTCATACCGGGCCGCGGCCAGCCGTTTACATCAACGTTTTGATGACACTAGTGGCCTTTTTTCACGGCACCCTAGTCTTTCGCGGCATTTGGAATCAGGGGGGGACTGAAATTGGCTTTAATTGGCTGGAGGTGGCCGATCTGACCCTGCAATTTAAGCTAGACCTTTCTGTCCTTAATCTAGGTGCCCTAGAGCTGATCACGGGTCTGAGCCTGCTGGCCCAAGTCTTTGCGATCGGCTACATGGAGAAAGATTGGGCGCTAGCTCGGTTCTTTGCCCTGATGGGTTTCTTTGAGGCGGCTATGAGCGGCGTCGTACTCAGCAGCTCTTTTTTCTTGGCCTACTTTTTGCTAGAGATGCTGACGCTCTCGACCTATTTGCTGGTGGGTTTCTGGTACGCACAGCCCTTGGTGGTGACGGCAGCACGAGATGCTTTTTTGACTAAACGTGTGGGTGACATCTTGCTGCTGATGGGCGTTGTAGCACTCTCGACCTGGGCAGACAGTTTAGACTTCAACGCGCTGGATGGATGGGTTAAAACAGCCGATATTACGCCTTTGGCGGCGACGCTCCTGGGGTTGGCCTTGGTCGCAGGGCCAACCGGCAAGTGTGCTCAGTTTCCTTTGCACCTTTGGCTAGATGAAGCCATGGAGGGCCCCAGCCCGGCCTCTATCTTACGAAACTCGGTGGTGGTGACCTGTGGAGCCTACGTGCTCATTAAGCTGCAACCCGTCTTGGTGCTGTCTCCAATCACGCTGACGGTGGTGACCGCGATTGGGGTGATCACCGCGATTGGGGCGTCTTTGGTTGCGATCGCACAAATCGACCTCAAGCGAACCTTTTCCTACACCACCAGCGCTTATCTGGGGCTGGTTTTCATTGCCGTGGGCACTGAATGGCCTGGCGTGGCGCTGATGCTGCTGTTTACCCACGCCGTTGCTAAGGCACTGTTGTTCATGAGCGTCGGCAGCATCATCTTTACCACAAACTGTCAGGATGTGACCGAGCTAGGCGGACTGTGGTCTAGAATGCCGGCCACCACCCTGGCCTACCTGGTGGGCGCAGTTGGGATGGTGGGGGCCCTCCCCTTTGGCGGATTTTGGGCACTGCGGCTAGGCGTTGATTTTCTACGGATTGATCATCCTGTTCTGGCGGGCGTCTATCTGCTAGTCAATGCCTTAACCGCGTTTAACATTGCCCGAGTTTTCCGACTGGTCTTTCTGGGTCAGCCCAAACCAAAGTCACGACGAACACCTGAGGTCGGCTGGCTGATGTCGCTACCGATGGTCACCCTGTCAATTTTTGTATTGGTTGTGCCCCTGATTATGCTGCGAATGTTGCTGCTGCCTCCGCTGGCTTATTTAAATGTGCCTGCCACAGCGCTGCTGATCGTATCTGGGTTAGGAGGCTTTGTAGTTGGTTTGACGATTCCTCTGAGCCGAGTTTGGTCACGCTCAACCCGACGCTCATGGCGGGTCGTACAAGATTTGCTGGCCTATGACTTTTACACCGAACGGTTTTATCGAAGCACAGTGGTGCTTTTCATCGAGCAGCTGGCTCGCCTCAGCAGCTGGTTAGACCGCTACGTCGTAGATGGGGCGGTCAATTTCGTAGGGGCAGCCTCTTTGCTCGGAGGTGAGGGCCTGAAGTATAGCGTTTCGGGCCAGTCACAGGGCTATATCTTCACGATTGTGGTGGGGGTGAGCTTGTTGGGGGCGTTCATGACGTGGGCAATGTGGTGAGGGAGATTGTCGTGGAGAAGAACCTGGTGAGAGGGAGACAATTGTAAATGCTGAGTGCGCTGCTGCTAATTCCCTTTTTGGGAGCTATCTTAACCGCGTTGTGGCCAGGGAAAGGGCGAGGGCTGACGCTGGGGATTTTGACCCTCAATTTAGGATGGACTCTCCTTGTCATTGCCCAGTTTGACATCCACACGGCGTCAATGCAGTTTCAAGAGTCGCTGCCGTGGCTCGACCATCTGGGTCTAGGCTACGAGCTAGGCGTTGATGGCATTGCGCTACCCCTTCTGTTTATTAACAGCTTTCTCGGTCTGCTGGCGGCCTTTAGCAGCGATCAAGAGATTCGTCGGCCCCGGCTTTACTATGCGATGTTGCTGATCATCACGGGGGCTGTCGCAGGCGCGTTTTTGGCGCAAAACCTGCTGCTCTTTTTCATCTTTTATGAGCTAGAGCTAATACCGCTGTATTTACTCATTGCGATTTGGGGCGGTGCCCGACGCGGCTACGCCGCCACCAAATTTTTGATCTATACCGCCCTGTCAGGGGTGCTAATTTTAGCGGCCTTTTTAGGGTTGGTGTGGCTGACGGGTAGCAACAGCTTTGACTATGTGCCTGGGCTAGCTCAGGGGCTACCGCTGGTGCAGCAGGCGGTGCTGATGGGGGCACTGCTGGTGGGCTTTGGCATTAAAATCCCGCTATTTCCGTTCCATACCTGGCTACCTGACGCTCACGTAGAGGCTTCTACGCCGGTTTCAGTTCTGCTGGCGGGGGTGCTCTTGAAGCTGGGCACCTATGGCCTGCTTCGGTTTTGTGTAGGGCTGTTTCCTGAAGCCTGGAGCTGGCTTGCTCCCTGGATTGCCTGGTGGGCGGTGGTGAGTATTTTGTATGGTTCTCTGGCTGCGATCGCACAGCAAGATATGAAAAAAATGGTGGCCTATAGCTCGGTCGGGCACATGGGCTACATTTTACTCGCCTGTGCGGCGGCTAACTCGATTAGCATCCTGGCGACCGTCTTCCAAATGATCAGCCACGGGCTAATTTCGGCGCTGCTGTTTTTACTCGTCGGGGTGGTCTATAAGAAAACCGGCACCCGTGATTTGACCATCCTAAAGGGGCTGCTCAACCCAGAACGGGGCTTACCGATCACCGGCAGCTTAATGGTCTTGGGGGTGATGGCCAGCGCCGGTATCCCCAGCATGGTGGGCTTTATCTCAGAATTTTTAATCTACCGTGGCAGCTTTGAAACCTTTTCGACCCAGACCCTGGTCTCGATGATCGGGGCGGGCCTCACCGCCGTGTACTTTTTACTGCTGGTCAATCGGGTCTTCTTTGGCCGACTACAGGTGACCCCAGAAACCATCGTGGGTAAAACCGATGTGATCCTACCGAAGGTCAATTGGTACGAGCATGCACCTGCCATGCTTTTGACCTTGCTAATTTTTGCCTTCGGGCTAAACCCCAGCTGGATGACCCGCTGGATCGAAACCTCAACAACTGCGATGATTCAACCATCGGGGGCGATTGTCCTGTCTCTGGCCCCAACCGATCTGGCCTTAACCGATCTGGCCTCAACCGATCTGACAGTCAACCCAGCTGCTGACGCCATCTGTGACGCAGAGGAGTGCCCATCACCATGACTCAAACCTCAACCAAAACCTCAACCAAAACTATGGTCGCCGCCAAAAAGGTGCCAACTCATCCCCTGTCTGCCTACATTGATCGACTGCTGGCCGGGAAGACGCTGCTGCCCGATACTCCCGAAAATGTCATGGAGGTTGTCGGCATCTTAGACAGCTACGGGGTGGTGCTCAATGCCTATTCCATCAATTTGAACTATATCGCCGACCATCAGTTTTTGGTCTTGTTTCCTTTTTTCAAATACTTCGACGGCAAGATTACCCCAGATAAGTGGTTTCGCCATATCTGGCAAGACCGCATCAACTTTGAGTATGCAGAATACTGCATGCGCACGATGATGTGGCACGGCGGCGGCGGGTTAGATGCCTACCTCGACACGCCAGAATTTGCCGCCGCCTGTGAGCAGGCGATTCAGGCCAAGATTAAGTACAATCCGCTTCTTCGAGTGCTGCATCGGTTGTTTCCCAACTTTTTGCCTGAGCAAATTCGGCAGCTATCTTACTACAGCGGCTTAGGGCAGTTTTGGCGAGTGATGAGCGATATCTTTCTCTCCCTGGCAGATCGCTACAACCGTCAGGAAATTACCACGATCTTAGAGGTGGTTGACCATATCAAAGCCGGTTTGGTGGCAGATGCTGGTCGCCCCATCACCTATACGGTCAAGATTGGCGGCAAACCCTATGACATTATTCCTAAGTCAGCCGGGCTAACCTTTTTACCTGACACAGCTGTCCCCTACGTGGAGGCTATTTTCTTTCGGGGCACGCCGTTTCAAGGAACCGTCTCTTACAACGCTCAGGCGCAGCAAATTTCCCCAGATCAAAGCCGGTTTGCCTACGGCGCGCTCTTTGCCGACCCGCTGCCAATCACCGGGGCAGGCATTCCCCCTACTTTGTTGATGCAAGACATGTATTGTAATTTGCCCGATTATTTACATCAGTTTTATCTAGAACACACCCGTGGCGAGCAAGATATTCGCGTCAAGATTTGTGCCACCTTTCAAAAGTCAATGTTCTGCGTGACTAATGCAGCCGTAGTCGGGCTTATGCCTCACCCAGCCGATACAACCGATCCGCAGGCGCAGCTCGAAAATTATCAGTATCTAGAAGGCTGGATGGACAAGCTGCTAAGGTCTCGTTTAGAGGTGGTACAAACCGCTTAAGGCAAGCCATACCCCGTCCGGCTGCGTGATTTTTCCGTAGAGTGAACTATTTCCATAGCGCAAACGACAGGTCTAGAGGTGGCTGCGGCTGAATGCTCCATAAAATATGAGCGTTTGTTGATAGCTCAGGGGGCTATTCAATAGGCCTAGGGTGTGAAAGAAGCCCAGAGCGTAACAGCCTGACGCTTGAGCCACAGCACCAGAGCTAGCATTCGAGATCATTTAACCCCTGATGCTCAGATTTAACGCTAGGCTCAAGAAAGAAATGAGTTCTCTGATTAATGCAAACTGCATCTACCCCCGACACTGACCAGTCTCAAACGGCCCCCATTCCACCTACCGCCACGGCTGTTCTCAACATCAGTCAAATGAAATGCGCGGGCTGTGTACGGACGGTCGAAACCCGACTCAGCCAGTGTGAAGGGGTTGTATCAGCAACCGTTAACCTGGTCACCGAGATTGCTGCTGTCGAATACGTCCCCTCTCAGGTCACTCCCGACTTGTTGGAGCAAACGGTTACCGCAGCAGGCTTTCCAACCCAGGCTAGAAATACAGACATGACCCAGGCGGCAGCCCAAAGCTGGGTTGCCCAAAAAGCAGCTGAGCAGCGTACCTGCATTAGACAGGTTGCGATCGCAACGCTGCTGCTGCTGTTCTCCACCGTTGGCCACCTCAAGCATCTCGGCTGGCTCGAAATCCCGATTCTCAGCAGCATTGGCTTCCATGCCCTACTGGCGACGCTGACCCTGGTGCTGCCCGCCCGCGCCATTTTAGTTGACGGGTGGCACAGTGCCCGTCTCGGGTTCCCCAATATGAATACGCTGGTCAGCCTGGGGGCGCTGAGTGCCTACCTGACCAGTCTGGTGGCGCTGCTGCTGCCTAATCTGGGATGGGAGTGCTTTTTTGATGAGCCGGTAATGCTGCTGAGCTTTATTTTGCTGGGCCGTGCGTTGGAAGAACGGGCGCGGTTTCGAGCGGCGGATGCGTTGCGATCGCTGCTCAACCTGCAACCGACCCTGGCCAGGGTCGTATCTAGATTCGAGACCAGCCAGTCTGGCATTGAAATTCCGGTCGAACAGGTGCAGGTCGGCGAATGGCTGCGGGTACTCCCCGGTGAGAAAATGCCGGTCGACGGCCTAGTGGCCACTGGCCAAACCACCGTCGATGAATCGATGCTGACGGGCGAATCAATGCCGGTCTCAAAACAGCCAGGAGACAAGGTCGCCGCAGGCACCCTCAACCAGTCAGGGGTAATTACCCTAAAGGTCACCCAAACCGGATCAGACACCGTGCTCTCACGCATGATTGCCCTGGTCGAAACGGCCCAAACCCGTAAAGCGCCCATTCAAGGGCTGGCGGACGTGATTTCTGGCTATTTTACCTATGGGGTACTGGGGTTAGCGGCGCTGACATTTTTGTTTTGGTACTTCGTTGGCCTACCGCTCTGGCCCGAGGTGATGCAGTCGGCCCTGGGGCCGATGCACAGCCACCATCACATGAGCCCCATGTCTGCTGCCTGGCTAGTAAGTCTCAAGCTAGCCATCTCAGTCGTCGTGATCGCCTGCCCCTGTGCCCTGGGGTTGGCCACCCCGACAGCAATTTTAGTGGGGTCTGGCATCGGCGCTGAGCGCGGGCTGCTGATTCGCGGCGGCGACATTTTAGAACAGGTTCACCACCTTGATACGGTGGTCTTTGATAAGACTGGCACCCTGACAGCGGGGCAGCCCCAGGTCTCTGACTGCATCCCGTGGGACGATAGCTATTCAGAAAAAGACCTGCTTCAGCTGGCTGCCACGGTCGAAAGCGGCACCCACCACCCGCTAGCAGCGGCAATTCGCCAGGCGGCAGACCGCCAACAGCTGCCTCTGCTAGAGGCCACCGCGTTTGCAACCAAAGCTGGGTTTGGCACCGTCGCAACCGTTGGCCATCAGCACGTTCGTCTAGGCAATCGCAGTTGGCTCACCCAGGCAGATATCTCTCTCGATGATGGGGCCATCCAAACCGCTCAGAAACTTGCCCAGACAGGCAAAACCGTCATTTATATGGCCGTTGATACGGATCTAGTCGGACTCATTGCCGTGGTCGATCCGCTTCGGGAAAATGCCCAAGCTACCTTTGAACGACTCCAGGGAATGGGGCTTAAGGTTCATATTCTGAGTGGAGACCGGCAGGCGGCGGCGGATGCGATCGCAGCCCAGCTCAACCTCCCCACTGAGCAAGTCCAAGCCGAGGTGACCCCAGAGGGCAAAGTCAACGCCATTACCCAACTCCAGACCGCTGGACAGCGCGTCGGCTTTGTCGGTGACGGCATTAATGACGCCCCCGCCCTGGCCCAGGCCAATGTCGGTATCGCCCTCAACTCCGGCACCGAAGCCGCCATGGAAACGGCTGACATTGTGCTGATGCGCGACTCCCTCGCTGATGTGGCCGAAGCCCTGCACCTCAGCCGCGCCACTTTTAACAAAATTCGCCAAAACCTGGCCTGGGCGTTTACCTACAACCTGGTGTGCATTCCCCTCGCCGCCGGTGCCCTGCTACCCGTCGCGGGCATTTCGCTCAATCCCGGCTTTGCTGGTGGCTTTATGGCCTTCAGCTCCGTCAGCGTGGTGGTGAATTCGCTGCTGCTGCGGTGGCAGTTTCGTAATGAATAGATGAGAAGAGCGGCTGGGAGAGAAACCCGGCTTCTTCGAATTAAATCGAAAGACACAGGTGCAATTTTGAGTAAGAAGCCGGGTTTCTTGAGCGGTATCCCATTTTTTCTTTTTAAGCGACCGGTTCTTTGCCTTAAAACAGCCCTCGATACCCATCGCACCCAACCAATCACCCCGTAGGATGGGTTAAGCCGTCAACCCCTACAAAGCTTATCCGTCTCCCCCCAATCGGCGAACCCATCATCCAGGAAACATCGCGATCAATCAGCCACCCTGTAAAAGCGTCACCAGGATTTTTTTATTCTTGAAGCTACAGCCCTTTGCGCCAAAACAAACGCTATAGTGAGCCCATCGTCAGGCGCTAAGCCACTGCTGCTGGAACCATGATCGCCTTACCCGAAGGACGTGCAAACAACCTCAAAGAAGCTTTTCGGTCGTGCGACGTAGGGCCGCTCAAAGACGAAGCCCTGGAACGCTATTATGTTGACCTCTCAGCGGTACGCAGCATAGAAGCGATTAGCAGCGTCGGTAAGCAGCTTGATTTTCTATCACCGGGTGAATTTAAGAGCGTCCTGTTTACGGGGCATCGCGGCTGTGGCAAAAGCACCGAGCTACGTCGCTTACAGCGAAATTGGGAAAAAGCCTATCGGGTGCTTTATCTAGAAGCCGATCGGGAAATTGACATCAACGACGCTTATTACACAGATCTGTATCTGGTAATCATCAAGCAGGTTGCTGACGATATGGCCCAATTAGGGCTCAGGTTTGACCAAACCCTGCTGAGTGAGTTTGAAAACTGGTTCAAAGAAATCACCGAAGAAACGGAAGCCTCTGTCGAGAAATCCATCAGCCTGAGTACTGCCGCAGAAGCAGGCATTGAAATTCCTTTTATCTCGAAGCTGCTGGCAAAACTGCTGGCCCAGTTGCGCGGCTCCCATACCCAAAAGAAGAAAATTCGCGCCACCTTGCAGCAAGATATTGGTCGCCTCAAAGACGACATGAACCGCCTGTTGCAAAATGCCTTTGAAAAGGTGCAACAGCACGGTTACGAAAAAGGCTACCTGATCATTCTCGACAACTTAGACTTGGTGCCCGTTGCTGTGGGCGATCGGCTTTATTTTGACTACGCCATCCAGCTCC
Source organism: Cyanobacteria bacterium P01_A01_bin.114 (assembly GCA_039815385.1). Lineage (GTDB taxonomy): Bacteria > Cyanobacteriota > Cyanobacteriia > Phormidesmidales > Phormidesmidaceae > SIO4C1. The sequence goes on along the minus strand of JBCBZL010000004.1, from coordinate 7,673 downwards.
AGGAGCTTAAATGCACCCTGATCTACACGGTGCCAATTTCGGTGGTGTATTCCGACAAAAATCTGAACAATGTCTTTGGTCGCCCCAACGTGCTGCCGATGGTCAATGTTTACCAGTTTGGTGCCACAGTGCCCCTACATCCCAAACACGATCAAGATGCCCTCAAACGTCTGGCCCGCATGATTATCCAGCGTATCGAACACAAGGCTGTCTTCGCCAGCGATGCCCTGATTCTGCACCTGGTGGCTGCCAGCGGGGGGCATGTGCGCCAACTGATGCAAATGACCGCCACCGCCTGCCTGACTGCCGCAACCCGCGACCATCAAAAGATCGAGGCGGCTGATGTGAAATATGCCATTCAGCAAGAGCAGGTCAACTTTGAGCGGATAATCCCTAACCATCACTATCCGCTGATGGCAGAGATCTGCAAAACCAAGCAGATCGATCAAAATGAAGATGGGCAGAAAATGCTCTTTAATACCTCAGTGTTGGAATATGAAAGCGGCGGTATCCGCTGGAACTATATCAACCCGGTGATCAAAGACAGCATCCATTTTCAATCAGCTTTGACCGATAGCGATGACCTCTAGCCCTGCAACCCTTCTCTCCCCTAAAGCACAGGCGTTTTTGCAAGCGAACGAAGACGCCTTTCGTCGGCTGGTTACGTTTGTAGACTTTGCCGCAGAGAGATTTACGATTGGGCTGGTGTCAGTCAACTTTGCTGAAGATCGCGCTGCCATTATCGAGGCACTCCAGCAGCACCCCGACTGTCAGGAGATTCAATTTGTCCGGTTTAAGTTTGACGATCCAGACCTGCGCTTTTTACAGGATGAGCTAATTAAGGAACTGCCCAAAATTGAACGGGAACCCAACAAGAAATTAGTGCTGCTGCTGACCGGGTTAGAAGCCTCTATTGGCATGGTGGGCGACTATCCCCCGGTTTTGGTGGATTTGAACTATGTTCGGAATGGGTTTACCACCAGTGCGCCTTATCCAATGGTGATCTTTCTACCAGACTATTCCCTGACCCGACTGGCAAAATTCGCCCCAGATTTTTGGGCTTGGCGCATGTTGGTGGTGCGCTTTGAAAGTTCGCCAGAGACGGTTCAGTCAAAGTTAAAGCAGGTAATCCAACACAATGGTCACGATCTGGCTAACTCTGTTGCTAAGCCAAAGCCAACATCAGGACTTGCTAAAGGGCTAGATGCCCAAGCCAAGCGCGACACCATTCCCCGCTTGCTGATGGAATATGAGTTTGGCAACCTGGCCCAGGATGAGAATTACCAGGACTTCAAAGCCGATCTCATGATAGAACTTGGGATTAGCCTCTATGACGGAGACGATTTAGAAAAAGCCAAGGATAGTTTGATTAAAGTCCTGGAAACAAAAAATCAAGAAAACTCAACCGCATCTAAACCAAAAGCCCTTTGCTATCTAGGCATCATCGAAGGACGACAGAGCAACAATGAAAGGGCACTAGATTTACTCAATCAAGCCATTACAGGATTTGAGGAAATTGAAGAGGAGCAACTTTATCCTGACCTAAAAGACTGTTTGACAAAAGCAATCGCAAATCGCGGTGTTATTCGCTGTCTTATGGAATCCTACTCAGAGGCCCTCAAGGATTTAGAATATGCCATTCAACTTGATCCTGATAATGAATGGGCTATTGCACATCGCGGCATTACTTATCGCCTCATAGAAAGCTATTCAAAAGCACTTAATGATCTGGATCGTGCTATAGAACTTGATCCTGATTATGACTTAGCAATTGCATTTCGCGGTGAAGTTCATAAACTAATGGAGCGATATCCAGAAGCGCTGAGTGACCTGACTCGTGCTATTGAGCTTGACCCTGAGAATGAATGGGCGATCACAAATCGCGGTATCACCTATCATCTGATGGCTCGCTATCCCGAAGCACTGAGTGACTTGACTCGTGCCATTGAGCTTGACCCTGAGTACAAATGGGCGATTGCAAATCGCGGTGTCACCTATCGGGAGATGAATCAATATGCAGAATCTATGGAAGATTTAACTCGTGCGATTAAACTGGCACCAAAAGATACCTGGTATCTGAATGAACGGGGTCAAACCTATGGATTAATGAAGCAATATAAAGAAGCCTTGCAAGATTTCGATCGTGCTCTTGAATTAGATCCAAATTCTGATTGGAACTTAGCTTATCGTGGTGCGTGTTTATTGTTTCTAAAAAACTATTCAGATGCTTTGAAAGCTTTTGATCGAGCGATTGAACTGGATAGTCAGGATGCTTGGTATCACTTTATTCGAGCCATAGCTTACCTAGCACTTAAACAAACAGATACCGCCAATGCGGACTTGGCCCGCGCGATTAAGCTAGCCCAGCCCGCATATGAAAAAGATCCACAAAATTGGCGCAATACCTTTAACCTGTCCCTTTATACCCTGGTGGCCCAAAAATCCGATCGGGTTCAGGCGCTCTATACAGAGGCTGTTAGCAAAGAAACACCGATAGAGCACATTCGAGCAGCCATAAGCGATTTAGAAGATTTGCTGACTATCCTGCCCAAATATCCTGGGGCAGAGCAGACGCGCCGTTATCTGCAGGCCATCCTTGAGCAGAGAAAAAACTCTTCGTAACAGCCCAAAATCATTCCACCGCATCCAGCATCAGCAAAACCGCAAAATTTGCCATATCAGTACGGGCAATCCCTTGTGGTTACCCTGCGATATCGTGAGTGAAGATAAACGCCTTAGCAAGCTAAATTCTTCAAATCCAGGAAAATTCATGAAACAAACTCAGCAATTCACTGCACTCATTGAGCGCGAAGATGATAGTTATGTCTCTCTTTGCCCTGAACTCGATATTGCCAGCCAGGGCGACACCATCGAGGAAGCTAAAAATAACCTGATTGAAGCCATCGAGCTTTTTTTTGAAGTTGCTGACCCGGCTGAGATTGCAGCGCGTCTGAGATCTGAATTTTTTATTACCCGGCTTGAGGTAAGCGTTGGGCAAGCTTAGAACCTTCTCGGGCCAAGAAGTCTGCAAACTTCTTGAGCAGCATGGATTTTCTAAGGTCCGGCAGCGCGGCAGCCACATTATCATGCAAAAACGCACTGAGACAGGCACTATCACTGTTCCAGTTCCTAACCATAAACAATTGAAGACTGGAACGCTGCAATCTATCATCCGCCAATCCCAGCTTCCAAAAAACTTATTTGAGAGCTAAGGGGCTTAATTCGAATCATCCAAATAAAGCTGAATAAACATCTGAGCCGCTTCAGGATTCAATCGCTTCAACGCATCGCGCAGTTGAATCACCATCTCCGCCCCCGGATCGCGCACCTCATTTACCCAGCGATACACATTTGATCGCCCAATCCCCATCGTGACTGCGACCTGATTCTGGCTAATGCCGTAGGTTTCCAAAACCTGCTTGAGTGCCTTGCCCGCTCTTCCCATGCCCCTGATTCTGTCAGAGGGGCATAACTCAGTAAATGACACCGATTGGACTACGTTAGTGGTATGCTCTCAGTAGTCCAATCGGTAACATCCTATGCACAACAAATTGCCTGCTAATTTCACACGGCCTACTCTGAGCGCTCAACCAACCGCACCTGCACCAATGGCTTCTGAGCCAAACAATCGCGAATCAGTCCGCCTGATCGCCATCGGCTCAAAACCCGGCATTGAGACCATTATCCAAACCCTGCATTACCGCAACTTTGCCCAAGTCAGCGAATGGAGCCCACTTTTACCTCATGAGTCCGGCAAATTCATGCGGATTTTGACTCGATACGTGATGGATTGCCCCTCCTAAACGCAACTGAACTAAAATCAAAACCTGTTACTAAGGGTTGTTTATCGAGAATTTGAAGCCTTCATCATTGTGATTACCGTTTACCCCGGCAGGAAAACCCGCTATGAAAAAGATTAGCTATAGCAAAGATGTGGATGCCCTGCTGATTGGGCTGTCTGACGCCCCCATTGCCTACGCGGAAGATGAAGGTCAGGTTATTTTGCATTATTCGGATAGCGATCAGCACAAGCTGATCGCTATCCTCGATTTTCGTAGCTATTTATCGAAAGATACGATGGGCGATTTGTTATCGGTGACTTAGAGGTGCAGGGCAGTCACCAGACCCGCCTTTATTGACTGACTGACGGTAGCCAATTCACCAGCGGCGGAAACGCAATAATTGCAATTAATACCAGCAATTGCAGCGCAATAAACGGCGCTGCCCCCCGATAAATATTGCCAGTCGTTACCTCTTTTGGCGCAACCCCGCGCAAATAAAATAGCGCAAACCCAAAGGGCGGTGTCAAAAATGAGGTTTGCATATTCGCGCCGATGATTACCCCGTACCAGACCAGATCTAGGCCCAGCTGCTGGGCAACTGGTGCAAACAGCGGCACCACGATAAAAGCAATTTCAAAGAAATCAATAAAGAAGCCCAGGATAAAGATGGTGAGCATGCTGATGATCAAAAAGCCCACTTGACCGCCGGGTAGCCTCGTCAGCACATCAAAGATAAATCGATCGCCCCGAAGGCCGCGAAACACCAGACTGAAAGCCGTGGAGCCCAGCAAAATGAAAATCACCATGCTGGTGGTGCGCATCGTGCTGTCGCACACCTGCTGGATACCTTGCCAGGTAAGCTGACGATTGGCCGCTGCCAGCAAAATTGCCCCAACCGCGCCTAAGGCCCCTGCCTCAGTCGGCGTGGCAATGCCAAAGAAAATGCTGCCCAGCACCAGTAAAATCAGCACCAGCGGCGGTATCATCACCTTCAGCACTTTCAGCGCCAGGCGCTTGCCGCGAATATCGAGCAGTTCAGCGGGTAGGGCTGGCACCAGATCGGGTCGAAAGGCGGCGATCACCGCCACATGCACCACAAACGCGCCCGCCATCAGCAACCCCGGAATCACCGAGCCGAGGAATAAATCTCCCACCGAGACACCGAGCTGATCGGCCAGCACCACCAGTACAATACTGGGCGGGATAATTTGCCCGAGGGTACCTGAGGCCGCAATCACGCCGGTGGCGACGTCTTTGTTATAGCCGTAGCGCAGCATCGTGGGCAGAGAAATCAGGCCCATCGTGACGACGGTTGCCGCAACGACGCCTGTTGTGGCCGCCAACAGAGCGCCGACAACGACAACTGAGATCGCAAGCCCCCCCCGCAGCCGACCAAACAAACTCCCCATCGTCTCCAACAGGTTTTCAGCAATACCTGACTTTTCAAGCATTGCCCCCATAAAAATGAAGTAGGGAATTGCCAGCAGCGTGAAATTATTCATGATGCCGAAAATCCGCTGCGGCATCGCCGTGAGGAAAATCGGATCAAAAATACCGAAGGCGACTCCGATCATGCCAAAGAGAATCGCCACCCCACCCAAGGAAAACGCCACCGGGTAGCCTAGCGACAGCAGCACCAACGCCCCTACAAACATGAGCGGGCCAAGCAGCTCTGCAATCATGGCTGATTCCCCTTCTGGCTCTGATTTTCCTCCTGAGGTGTATCTAGCAAAACCGCCAGGTTCTTAATCGCTTCCGAAATTCCCTGGAGAATGAGCAGCGCAAAGCTGACAATAATCATAGATTTGATCGGGTAGCGGGGCAGTCCACCGGGGTCTGGAGACGTTTCTAAAATCGCCCAGGATTTGAGCACCGCCCCCCAAGAGAAATAAATCACCAGTGCCGAGAACGGAATCAAAAATACGAGCGTGCCGAGTAGATTGGCCAGCGCCCTGCGTTTACCCTGCCAGCGTGCGTAAAACACATCTACTCGAACGTGGCCGTCGTGGCGAAGCGTGTAGGCCGCCCCTAACAAGAACACCAGGTCAAACAGATACCACTGGGTCTCAATGAGGGCGTTAGAGCTGAGGTTTTGACCCACCAGATTGCCCAGATAGCGACCGACCACATTCCAAGCGCCCACGCCAATCATCAGCAGCACAAGCCAATAGGCCAGGCGACCGATGAGCCCAGTGATGCGATCGATGACGCGGGCGATCTTGAGCAGCGTTTGCAAAGCAAGTCACTTTATTATTTGCCGTAGTATTTTATCGTTTGGATTGAAGTCAATATACGAGTCCGCACAATTTGAAATGATTGCCCATTCATGGCCTATCGACGCTCATTCAGACCCGTCAAATAAATGAATCAAAGTGGCCAACCCTTGCCATCATTAAAGAAGTCGCCGCTCAAGCTTTCTGATCTATGGTTGCTGCTACCGCCAAACGCCCTCAGGTCGGCCATCTTCGCGCTATGCGCCAGAATATGATCGGCTATCTTGAAACACTGGCTCAGCAGGGCGATTTTTTGAAGATCCCGCTGGGTCTGAGCACAGGCTACTACCTTAACCACCCAGACGACATTCGAGAGGTCTTGGTCCGACAGGCACAGTTCTTCCACAAACCTTTCACAGTCAAGTATGCAGCTAAAGGTTTGTTTGGCGAAAACCTGTTTACCGCCGATGGACGGCTGTGGGAGGTCGTGCGGCAGACGCTGCAACCCGCCTTTCAGTCTCAGCAAATCAAAGACCACGCTGAGATTATGATCCAGGCTACGACCGAGATGGTAAAGCAGTGGCAGTCAGGGCAAACCCTTGAAATGTGTCAGGCCATGATGGATCTGACGATGGGGATTACCAGTCAGGCTTTTTTCGGCGTAGATCTGCGCAATCAAAAAGCTGCGCGGGGTCTAGTTCGGTTCATTGAGCTATTTAATCAGCGGATTTCTGGGCTACCGGTGCCGGGCTGGCTGCCGCTGCCCAGCACCCTAGAAATGAAACGTCATATTGCCGAAACTAAGCAGCTATTAACCCCGCTGATTGCTGAACGTCGCAACGCTAAGACAGCTTATACCGACATTTTGGCGATGCTGGTCAACGCCCAGGCAGCTGATACAACCAGTCTGATCACTGAGCATCAGGTTCGCAACGAAGTGATGAATCTGTTTGCAGCTGGGTACGAAGTGACCGCCAATTCTCTGGCCTTTGCGCTTTATCTAATTCATCAACACCCGGCCATCGAAGCTCAGCTGCGCTCAGAAATTAATCAGGTCCTTGGGCATCGGTTGATCACGTTCGACGACTTAGCACAGATGCCCTACCTAGACTGCGTCTTGAAAGAATCCATGCGGTTACTGCCCGTGACCACCGTATTCGCCAGGCAAAGTATTCAAAACGTCAGCTGGGCCGATCGCTCAATTTCGAAAAACGCCCTCGTTCTGATTTCACCGTGGACGGTACACCGCCGCGCCGACATTTTTGCTGACCCACTCATCTTCAACCCCGACCGCTTTGCAAGCAGCGATCGCAGTCAGATTCATAAATTTGCCTACCTGCCCTTCTCAGGTGGGTCTCGCATTTGCATAGGGCAGGCATTTGCCATGACCCAAATGCGCATCAATCTGGCCACCATTCTGCAGCACTATCGTTTGTCCACCGCACCCGATTACAAGCTAGAGCCCTATTTCAGCTTTAACACGCGTCCCAAGGATGGGTTGCCGATGCAGATTGAGAGAAGATCGAAGATGATAGTCTACAGCGTATGCTGATCTCATCCTCCCTCACCATCTTGCGAGTTGTGTGCGTGATTGATTAAGGTAGACCACCTTCTGCGGTTTTGATGTTATCCTCACAAGGGTCGAGCTCTTTCATCCTTTCCTACTGCGGTAAGCTGC
>JBCBZL010000330.1:0-5255 GCA_039815385.1 Cyanobacteria bacterium P01_A01_bin.114 | reverse complement strand
GTCGTCGAAGGTTTCACCATAGAGAATGACCTCGCCACCGCGAGCCTTGACTGCCTCGACCTTGACCTGGGGTGTGGTCGTCGGCATCACAATAATCGCTCGGGAGCCTAGCTGCCTGGCCCCAAGCGCAACCCCCTGGGCATGGTTACCCGCCGAGGCCGCAATCACTCCCTGGGCCAGCTTATCTGCAGACAGCTGCGCCATTTTGTTATAGGCCCCCCGCAGCTTAAACGAAAACACCGACTGCATGTCCTCTCGCTTGCGCAGCAGCCGGTTGTTAAGCCTGGCAGATAGATTAGGGGCAACCTCCAAAGGCGTTTCTTCGGCTACATCATAGACGCGGGCAGTGAGGATACGTTTCAGGTAGTCAGCGTGCATGGGTCGGGGGGGGGTATGGGCAGATAGTTTTACTTTACAGGTAGGGGTTGGGTTACTGGTTATTGGTTATTGGTTATTGGTTACTCAAATAACAGATCACAAATCACAAATAACCAACCACAAATAACCAACCATGCTCGGCCATACCACTCATCACCTACCACCCAGCACCCAGATAGGAATCTGGAATTTTGGGATTACTCATGTATAGATAGGCAGTCCAAAATTTCTAGCCATGATGAAATATCCTCTAGAACTCAGGTTTAAGTGGTCTTTTGCACCTCAAATTGCGATCACTGATAGCTCAGGGCAGCTCAGATTTTTTGTCCGTCAAAAACTTTTTAAGCTTAAGGAAGCCATTGGCGTATTTGCCGATGAGAAACGCACTCAGCTGCGCTACGAGATCAAAGCCGACCGCATCATTGATTTTTCAGCCCGGTATAACTTTTCAGATACTAGCGGCAGAAACATTGGAGCCGTCAAGCGTCGGGGCTGGCGTTCGATCTGGAAGTGCCGCTATGACATTTTCAAAGGTGAAGAGGTCGCTTTTACCATCAGTGAGAAGAACCCTTGGGTTAAGGTGATGGACTCGCTCTTTGCTGAAATTCCGATTGCGGGGCTGTTTACAGGCTATGTTTTTAATCCGACTTATTTGGTAACTCGTGCAGACGGCGCTGTCGTCATGCGTTTAGAAAAGCAACCGGCTTTCTTTTCTAGGATTTTTACCATCAAGCAAGTCGATCAGCTAGATGAGCAAGAAGAAACCCAGGTCTTGCTAAGTATGCTGATGATGTTGTTGCTAGAGCGGCATCGGGGGTAATCCATCAAAGCGTTCTGACCTGCTGGGGCATAGGTGTTAAAATACGGCGCATTGTGGTTTTTTCTAGCGCCTTATGAAATTAAACCTTGGCCACATCCAGACCTGTCGTTTGCCCTACAGGAAAAACTCAAGTTTTCAAACTGGATGTGGTATGACACGCCGGGCTCTGCTGCCAGCACTGGCAATTTCGGTAGCCCTTAGCATCGTCGCCTGTGGCGGGGGGGGTAACCCTGACGCTACCCCTGAAACTACCGGTGAATCGAGCCCTGCAGAGACAGGGGAGCCGATTAAGGTGGGCTCCAAAGATTTTACTGAGCAGTTTATCCTCGGTGAAATGTATGCTCTGGTCCTTGAAGAAGCAGGCTTACCTGTGGAGCGCAAGCTGAATCTGGGGGGCACGCCCGTGGCGCAGGCGGGTCTGGAAAGCGGTGAAATCGATGTCTACCCTGAGTACACGGGAACTGGGCTGGTCACCGTGCTCAAGCTGCCGGTCAGTAGCGATCAGGCTGCTGTTTTTCAGGCGGTTTCAGACGGGTACAAGCAGCAATACAACCTGGTCTGGCTTGACCCAGCCCCGATGAACAATACGCAGGCGCTGGCGATGACGAAGGACGTCGCTGCCGAATACGGCGTTCAAACCCTGTCTGACTTGGCTGCCAATGCGAGCGAGCTAGTGATGATTGGCCCACCGGAGTTTGAGGCCCGAGAAGATGGCCTACCTGGAATTAAAGAGGCCTATGGCGACTTTCAGCTACAGGAATATAAGGCGGTTGATCCGGGGCTGCGCTACACCGGCCTGGTGGAGGGCGAAGCAGACGTGGCCGTGGCGTTTGGCACCGATGGCGAAATCAGCGCCTACGATCTGGTCGTCTTAGAAGACGACAAAAATCTGTTCCCGCCCTATCAGGTTGCGCCTGTTATCCGCCAAGAAACACTGGAAGCGTATCCCGACGCAGCGGATGCCCTGAACGAGCTATCGCCGCTGCTAACCGATGAAACGATGCAGCGTCTGAATAATGAAGTCAGCGGCAATCAGCGTGAACCTGCGGATGTGGCTAGAGAGTTTTTAGAAACCGAGGGGCTGCTGTGAGCGCCCTCCAGTTTGATAATGTATCGCATCAATTTGCAGACGCGCCACGTCCGGCCGTTGATGGCTGTAGCTGCACAGTAAATCCGGGCGAGCTGGTGGTCATTTTGGGGCCTTCTGGCTGTGGCAAGACTACGCTGCTGAAAATGGTGAATCGCCTGTATGAACCGACAGCTGGCAGTATTTACCTGGATAGCGTTGATATTCGCAGGCTTAAGGTGACGCAGCTGCGGCAGCAAATTGGCTATGTGATTCAGCAGTCGGGGCTGTTTCCACACATGACGGTGGCCCAAAATGTGGCGGTGGTACCTAGGTTGCTAGGCTGGTCTAAATCACGAACGCAAAGGCGCATCGAAGAACTGCTGACCCTGGTGCAGCTGCCGCCGCAGGAATATCGTCAGCGCTACCCGGCGCAGCTGTCGGGTGGGCAACAACAGCGGGTCGGGCTAGCGCGGGCACTGGCGGGCAATCCCCAGGTAATGCTGATGGATGAACCCTTTGGGGCGGTGGATGCGATTACCAGAACAACTTTACAAGATGAGATTTTGCGGCTACAGCAGCAGCTTAAAAAAACAATTTTGTTTGTCTCTCACGATGTAGAAGAGGCACTACGCCTGGCAGACCGGATCTTGGTACTCAAGGAAGGCCGAATCGTGCAGTACGACACGCCGTTTAACCTCCTGACCCAGCCCGCCAATCGGTTTGTGTATGACCTGATGGGGGCAGATGATCGGGTGCGGCAGCTGAGTTTATTGCGAGTGGAGACTGCGATGCGATCGCACCCCCTTGCCTCGACAGAACAACCCGCATCACCCACTATCGATCGACGAGCCAGTCTACGCACGGCGCTGTCTTTAATTTTGCGGACGGGGGCAGCCCAGCTGGCCGTGGTAGAGGCAGGCAAGACGATTGGAACGCTATCGCTAGAGCAAATCCGCGATGCAACCCGCCTCAAGACGCCCAGCCTCAAGACACAAGCATGAGCTATCTATTCAGCCAACCCGGCATCGTAGGGGAACTGCTGCTAGAGCATTTGCAAATGCTAGGCATCACCCTGGCGATTGCGGTCTTGATCGCGGTGCCGCTATCGCTATTGATTGTGCGCTATCGCTGGCTGAGTATCCCCGTGTTAGGTACGCTCAGCGTTTTATATACGATTCCTAGCCTGGCGCTGATTATCTTGCTGGTGCCGCTGCTGGGGCTAAATGCGCAGTCGGTGATTGCGGCGATGGTCATTTACACTCAAGTGATTTTGGTGCGCAACCTCTCCACCGGGCTGCTATCGATTGATGAGAGAACCATAGAGGCGGCCAAGGGCCTGGGCATGAACGCCTGGCAGCGCTGGTGGTGGGTACAGGTGCCGCTGGTGCTGCCGATCTTTCTGTCAGGGTTGCGGCTAGCCAGCATTGTGGCGATCGCAATTGCCACCATCGGCGCAAAATTTGGGGCAGGCGGTCTGGGTACCCTCCTATTTGAAGGCATCGCCCAGGCAGGTCGGTATGACAAGATCTGGGCAGGCGCGATCGTAGTTTCTCTGCTTGCCTTTGCCATCAACGGCCTGCTGCTAGCCTTGCAGCGGGTGGCTGCACCGCACGCTGCAGCGCGCTAAGACTCACCTCAGCCAGCAATGCTAGCAGCGCCACAGGGATTGCACCCACCAGCAAAATCGAACTGTCGTATAGGGCAAACCCCAATACGATAAAGCGACCCAGCCCGCCGGCCCCGATAAAAGCCGCCAGCGTCGCGCTGGCAATCACCTCCACCACCGCTGTTTTTAGCCCAGCAATGATCACTGGCAGCGCCAGCGGCAGCTCTATCTGCCACAGCACCTGAGCAGGTGACATGCCCATACCGTAGGCAGCTTCTTTAATCGCCGGGTCAACAGTACGAAAGGCAATGTCGGTGTTGATTAAAATCGGCGGCATCACCAGCAGCGTCAGCGCGATCGCAGCGGACTGAAAGCTTAGCCCAAAGTAGGGAATTGCTAAAAATAACACCGCCAGGCTAGGAACCACCCGCAGGGCATTGAAGGTGTTGATCAACACGGTGGAGGCCCACTGCGATCGCGCACTCCACAGGCCCAGCGGTAAACCGATGACCGTTCCAATCAAAAGCGGTATCAAGACCAGCCAGCCGTGTTCTTGGAGGGCGGTGAGGAGATCGGGGCGGTTTGCGATCGCATAGTCGTAAGCTTGTAAAAAAGTATCCACGTTATGCCGTCAGCCTGCTGATCGCGTCATCGACAGATTCGCCCTTAGAAAGAGCAACCACAGCTCGATTATAGGTCTGTTAGTCTCGTTCAGTGCCTTAATAAAGAAAGGCGATGACTCAGCGGTCACAGATGACGTTTGGTAAACTGGAGCCATTGATTGGGGCAGATAACCGATGACCCTTGCAACTGAGCGATTGATCCAACAGCAGCCCCTGAGCTTTGACGAGTTTCTCTCCTGCTATGGTGGCGATAATCGTTATGAGCTGATTGATGGAGAGGTATTCGACTTGGAACCCACAGGTCAACACGAAGAAGTGGCCGCTTTCATCACCACAAAAGTCTGTGTTCAAATCGACGGAGCAGGGTTACCTTGGTTTGTGCTTCAGCGGGGCCTATTTCGCCCTGATAATGCTGGAATGACAGCATTTCGTCCTGACATTGCCGTGGTTGATCGAGCTGAACTTGCGAAAGAACCCTTGTGGGCAGAACAATCCATTTTGACCAGGGGCCGTTCAATCAAGTTTGTCGCAGAAGTTGTGAGTAGCAATTGGCAAAATGACTATGCTCGCAAGGTTGAAGACTATGCGGCTTTAGGCGTTCCTGAATATTGGATTGCCGACTACGCAGGCTTAGGCGGCATTCGGCACATCGGCAAACCCAAACAAACCACCCTTTCTATCTGTACGTTAGTAGATGGAGACTACGAAATTCAGCTGCTGCGAGGAAATCAGCCCATTGTTTCTGCTACTTTTCCTGGG
>JBCBZL010000043.1:0-20531 GCA_039815385.1 Cyanobacteria bacterium P01_A01_bin.114 | reverse complement strand
GCTTCGATTAAGGCTGCCATCTCGTGGGGCAGCACCTGGATGTGCTCAGCGTGGCGCAGAATAGCGCCGATCACCGCCCGCAGCTCTAGTTCAGAGGGGAGCGTACCAAAGCGCTGCTCAAAGGCCGCCAAGATGGCCAGGACACGATCAAGGGTTGCAGGCGGTGCGATGTCGGAGAGAAGCATAGGTTTAGAGACGTTGCAGGCAACGCCTGTAGATAGCGGGGGGCGAAAGGCGAAAGGGTAAGGGGTAAGGCGAAGGGCGAAGGGGGCAAGGGCGAAGGGGGCAAGGGCGAAAGGTGAAAGGCTAAGGGCGAAAGGCGAAAGGCGAAAGGCGAAGGGGCATCCATTACCCATTACCCCTTACCCCTTACCCATTACCCATTACCCATCACCCACTACCCCTCAAAAACAAGCCCCAATCGTCGCAACTACGGACTGCCCAAGGGCTTCATAGTCGTAGCCCCCTTCTAACCCAAACATGAGCCGAGGCGCTAGAAAACGGCAAAGTTTAGTAAACACGCCGTAGTCAGCGGGTTGCAGAGATACCCCGGCCAGGGGGTCGGCGGAGGTTGCATCGTAGCCAGCGCTGACGATCAGCAAATCAGGCTGAAACCCTTCGATAAAGGGCAATACCTGTCTATGGAATCGGGGCTCGTAGTCCGTCAGGGTGCTGCCCGGTGCCATCGGGATATTCAGCACGTTTTGGTGAAATCCGGTTTCTGAGGCACGGCCAGTGCCTGGGTAGGCGGGGGACTGGTGCAGTGAGCAGTAGATAATTTGAGGGTTGGTTTCCACCAGGGCCTGGGTACCGTTGCCGTGGTGCACATCCCAGTCGAGGATGGCGACCCGCTCGATAGGGGGCTGGGCCAGGGCGTAGTGGGCTGCGATCGCAGCGTTAGACAGTAAACAAAACCCCATTCCCCGTTCGCGCACGGCGTGGTGCCCCGGCGGACGGGTTAGCACAAAGGCCGGAGAATCATGGCGCAGCACCCAGTCCACTCCGTCAAGCCAGGCATTTACCGCCAGCATCGCCACGTCGTAGCTCTGAGGCGACACCACCGTATCGGGGTCGAGCGCGCCCCCGCCGCGTTCGGCAAACAGTCGCAGGGCGGTTACGTAGCGCGGATCGTGGATGGCCTCGACCCACTGCAGCGGGTCTCGCTGGTCGGTCGCTGTCGGGTTTCGCCAGGCTAGGCTGTCGTGCCAGGGGGCTAGCCGCAGCTGGTTCACAATCGCCGTTAGCCGACCCGCGTTTTCTGCATGGAGGCCAGTGTCGTGCTGCAAAAATTGGTCAGCATAGATCAGCGCCAAGGGAGCATTCATTGCATTAGTCCTCAAACCCCTTTTTAACCTCCCTTGTTGCATAACCAACCCACAAACACAGTTGGCTGAGCAAAGTCGAAGCCAACGATTCCAGCCAGCGCCGCCTACGACTTCGCTCAGGGGACGCTTACCTTTTTACCGCTTCCTGGGGCACTCTCTAATCCCTCTTTTCAATCCCTATCCTTGAACCCATTAACTCACCTGAAACGTACCTAATTCAAGGGTGAACGCAACCTCGGGAATTTCAAAATTGTGATAAAATATTGAGATATGCTTCACGAAAAATCGAACGATTTCCCATGTATTTCATTCGTTAAGCGTGGTCTTCTCAAGAATATCCCAACTTAACGCCACTTTTCTGAAGGTTTTGGAGTTTTTTGCCATATGAGCAGCCCTCAAGAGCGGATTGTCCCGACTGATCTGCGCAATGAGATGTCTCGATCCTACTTAGAGTACGCCATGAGCGTGATTGTGGGTCGAGCCCTTCCAGACGCCAGGGACGGTCTGAAGCCGGTGCATCGTCGCATTCTTTACGCCATGCACGAGCTGGGGCTGACTGCAGATAGGCCGTTCCGAAAGTGCGCTCGTGTCGTCGGGGAAGTCCTCGGTAAATATCATCCCCACGGAGACACCGCCGTTTACGACGCGCTGGTGCGAATGGCCCAAGACTTTTCGATGCGATCGCCGCTGATCAACGGGCACGGCAACTTCGGCTCGATTGATAACGACCCAGCCGCCGCCATGCGATATACCGAATGTCGCTTGCAGGCCCTGACTGGGGCTTCGCTGCTGGCTGATATCGAATCTGAAACCGTTGATTTTGTTGACAACTTTGACGGCTCTCAGCAAGAGCCCACGGTCATGCCCTCGCGCATCCCGCAGCTGTTGCTGAATGGTTCCTCCGGCATTGCCGTGGGGATGGCGACCAATATTCCGCCCCACAACCTGGGCGAGCTGCTAGACGGGGTCGTGGCACTGATCCGCAATCCCGAGATTACCAGCCTGGAGCTGATGCAGTATATTCCGGGCCCTGACTTTCCGACCGGGGGGCTGATTATTGGCAGCAGCGGCATCCGCGATGCTTACACCACCGGGCGCGGGTCGGTGACCATGCGCGGGGTGGCGGCGATCGAAACCATTGAGCATCGAGGTCGCCCCGATCGTGAGGCGATTATTATCACCGAGCTGCCCTACCAAACCAACAAGGCCGCTCTGATCGAAAAGATCGCTGAGATGGTCAACGAACGACGGCTAGAGGGCATTTCTGACATTCGCGACGAAAGCGATCGCGATGGCATGCGGGTTGTGATTGAGCTCAAGCTCGATTCTTATCCCAAGGTGGTGCTCAACAATCTCTATAAGCAGACCCCTCTGCAAAACAACTTTGGCGTCAATATGCTGGCGCTGGTCAATAGCGAGCCCCAGCTGCTGAGTCTGCGTCAGTTCCTTGAGGTGTTCCTAGATTTTCGGGTTGAGACCATCACCCGACGCACCCAGTACGAGCTGCGCAAGGCCGAAGAGCGGGATCACATTTTGCAAGGCTATCTGATCGCCCTCGATAACTTGGATGCGGTGATTGCCCTGATTCGTCACGCGGCGGATACGGCCACCGCTAAAGAGGAGTTGATTGAGTCTTTTGGGCTGTCAGAAATCCAGGCTGACGCGATTTTGCAGATGCAGCTCCGCCGTCTGACCGCCCTTGAATCTGAAAAAATCCAAAAAGAGCACGAAGAGCTCCAGGTACGCATTACCGACCTCCGTGACATTCTGGCCAGGCGAGAGCGAATTTTAGCCATTATCGAAGACGAGCTGCAAAAGCTGCGAGACGCCTACGCCGACGAACGCCGGACTGAGATCCTGGCTTCAGATGATGGGCTGACTGACATCTCCCTGATTGCTAACGAGCAAGTGGTGATTTTGGTCACCGAACAGGGCTATATCAAGCGCATGCCGATTAGCACCTTTGAGGCTCAAAACCGTGCCACCCGAGGCAAAGCGGGCACCAAGATGAAAGACGATGACGGCATCGAGCATTTCATCACCTGCTGCACCCACGATCATGTGCTGTTCTTTACCGATCGGGGGGTGGCCTACACGCTGCGAGCCTACCAGATTCCTGAGGGGTCACGGGTGGCGCGGGGCAACCCGATTGTGCAAATGCTGCCGATTCCCCGCGAAGAAAAGGTCACCTCGGTGCTGGGGGTCAGCGAGTTTACCGAAGACGACTATCTGGTGATGCTGACACGGGGCGGCTTTATCAAAAAGACGGCGCTGGCCGCCTTTAGTAATGTGCGTGCCAACGGGCTGATTGCGATTTCCCTCGAAGAGGGGGATCAGCTCCGCTGGGTGCGCTTGGCCCGCGTGGAAGACAGCATCTTGATTGGTTCTCGCAACGGTATGACCATTCACTTTAAGGCCAGTGCTAAACAGCTGCGCCCCTTAGGGCGACCCACTAAAGGGGTGCGATCCATGTCTCTGCGCGAGGGTGACAACCTAATCAGCATGGATATCTTGCCAGCCATGCTGACGGCAGAGGCCACCGAAAGCGATGACGACGAAAGTGAAGATCTCGAAGAGATTAATCCAGATGAATGCGATCAGGGGCCTTGGGTGCTCGTGATTACTGCCACTGGGCTGGGCAAGCGGGTGCCGGTGAATAACTTCCGCTTGCAAAATCGGGCCGGGATGGGGCTGGTGGGGATGAAGTTCCGCCGAGATAATGACGAGCTGGTGGCGCTGCGCGTGGTCAGTCCCTCAGATGAGCTGATGCTGGTGACCAATCGCGGCATCATTATTCGTCAGGCGGTCTGTGCGATCTCGGTGCAGTCGCGGATGGCCACGGGGGTTAATCTGCAACGGCTTGATGACGACGATGCGATCGCAGCCGTCGCAATTATTCCAGAGTTCTCTGCTGAGGAAGCGGTCGAAGTACCCGACGAGGGCTCTGTCGCTGAAGCCACCGAAGCTATTGTCGAAACGCTAGAAGAGATCACCACGGTAGAGGTTCCTGACGATGCGCTCTCTTCTGAACCGCTTGCCGATGAACTGCTGACAGATGAGCTGCCTGCCGATGATTCAGAGTAGTTGAAATCGTTAAAAATCAGTCAGCCTAGGTCAACAAAGGTGGCGCGATCGCGATTAAATCCCCAGGGTTTTTCCAAAAACCCTGGGGGTTTTTAGCATCGTCTAGCTTCCCGTCTTCTCAACTATGCCCAATGGCTGATTTAATTTACGCTAGATGGCGCTTAGTCTAATGAGATTCGATAGGAGTGAATCCTGATCAATTTTCTTCTGTAAAAGGCGAAATTCAAAGATGTACACAAGAATACAGGGCTTTATTACGAAATTTGCTAAAAATAGTATTTGAACGGAGAAAAATTGATATAAGCGGTACTCTGATCGAATATCTCCAGCTTGAATTTTGACGTTTTATTTTGACAATTTACCCACGTCAAGTAGTGTCAAGATTAGCACTGTTGCATCAAACACAGAGAAGATGACTCAACTTTATGAGCTAATAGGAGTGGGGAGTAGTTTAATTCCTTCAGATGCATTTCTGAAGATAGCTCAAACTGATTCCCTGTCTGAATTTACAAACTCTTTCACGACCCAAATCGGTGCGTTTTTACCGACGCTAATTGGTGCGCTGCTGATTTTAGCGATCGGGATTGTGGTCGCATTTGCGGCGTCTTGGGTGGTAGGCGGTCTGCTAAAGCGCACTAACCTAGACGATCGGCTAGCCAGCTGGATTAGCGGTCGTCCTCCCGGCGACATTCCGACCGCAAAGTGGGCGAGTACCGCTGTTTTCTGGCTAGTGATTTTATTCACGCTGGTGGCAGTGCTCAATACTTTGAATCTGACGGTGGTTTCAGAGCCGCTCAACGATTTGCTGTCCACCATTCTGGAATACTTACCTCGGATTGCGGGCGCAGCCCTGCTGCTGGCCGTGGCCTGGGTAATCGCCACCGTGGTCAAACTCGGGGTCACTCGCGGGCTGGCTCAGGTTAGCCTGGATGAAAGGATTTCAGAACAAACAGGCGTAGACTCGACCGGTACTTCGTTTAACCTAAGTGAGACGCTGGCCAACGTTTTGTACTGGTTTGTCTTTTTGCTGTTCTTGCCGTTGGTGCTCAGTGCCCTCGACCTGGATGGCTTACTGGCCCCCGTCGAGAGCCTGATCAACGAGTTTCTCTCAGCCATTCCGCAGATCTTGACCGCCGTCATTATCTTTGCAATTGGCTGGCTGGTCGCTCGGATTGTGCGCGGCATCGTCACAAATTTGCTAGCGGCCTCTGGGGTAGATAATCTTGGTCAGCAGTTTGGTCTGTCGGCTAGCCCCGCCACCAGCGGTGTCTCGTTATCAAGCCTGGCGGGCACGGTTGTTTACGTGCTGATTTTGATCCCGGTTGCGATCGCGGCCCTAGAAGAACTCAACATCGAGGCGATTTCAGAGCCAGCGGTAGACATGCTCAACCGCATTCTGTTTATCTTGCCGCAGGTACTGGCCGCAGCGGCGGTGGTCGTTGTTTTCTACTTCATTGGTAAGTTTGTCGCCGATTTGGTGAGCAATCTGCTGACCAGCCTCGGCTTTGATGGCATCTTCGATATTCTAGGCCTGTCTGAGCTTTCAGCACCGCCTGCGCCGCCCACCGCCACTACGATGCCGCCCACGGTGTCACCCATTTCAAGCGAAGGGCTGCCGTCTACGACGGTCACCCCCTCAACCCGCAAGACGCCGTCTGAAGTGGTTGGCGTTATTACCCTCGTGGGTATCGTTCTCTTTGGTGTGGTCACCGCCACCCAGATTTTGAACTTCCCCGAGCTGACCGACATTGTCCGCACCATCATGGCCATTGCGGCCCAGGTTCTAGTCGGCGTGGTGATTTTTGCCATTGGCCTCTATGCCGCTAACCTGGTCTATCGCCTGGTGCGCAACTCGATGAGCGGTGGAGCCTCTAACACCGTTGCCCAGGTAGCTCGAATTGCCATCATCGCGTTTGTCGGTGCCCTGGCCTTGCAGCAAATTGGGATCGCGCCCAGCATTGTGAATCTGGCGTTTGGTCTGCTGCTGGGGGCGGTTGCGGTTGCGATCGCAATTGCCTTTGGCTTAGGCGGTCGCGATGTGGCCGCTGAGCAGCTCCGCGATTGGGTTGATCAGCTCAAGCGTTAATCAAGACGTCTTTCAATTTGGGATGACCCCAATCAACAGATCCAAAACTCCGCAGAGGGGCTGGCCCCTCTGCGGAGTTTGCCTTTCACCGCCACCCTCCCCCCATCATGTACAGGCGTTATCTGCCGCGCCCCTGCCGCTTCTGCCGCCTATGGCCCCCGCGTGCCTCATGCTTCCCCGCAATGTTACCAACGCTATAGCCCGTCTTAGAAAACGGTAGTAAGGTATAAACATTCTGCAAAACACCCTAGCTCGGCCCCTCTAGAAGATTTATGGACAGCAAAGCCCTGGCTCAATACATCGAAGCAACCGACGGCATCAGTAAGCCTTGGCTGCTGCTCCAGCTGCGTCTTCAAAAGCTGCAAGAGCGTCGGCACGAAATCTCGTCAGATGAGTACGCCTCACAGCTTGCCGAGCTTCACGAGTCTTTGATGGCGCTAGGCGAATGGTGGGTCGGTCAAGAGAAAGAGGTTTTTTAACGCGATGGCATCAGCGCAACCGACTAAAACCAGCTCTAAAAAGGCTCGATCGGCCAAATCCACGCCGTCCAAGGCAGCGAATAAGCCTGAAGCGATTGACCTCAAGGACCCGAAATACTACCATAGCCGCGAGCTGAGCTGGCTGGCTTTTAACGAACGCGTTCTCCATGAAGCCCTTGATGATAGAACGCCGCTGCTAGAGCGGCTCAAGTTTTTAGGCATCTTTTGCAGCAATCTCGACGAGTACTTTATGGTGCGGGTTGCCGGGATCAAGCAGCAAATTTTAGCCAATGTTAACCGACGCACCGCCGATGGCCGCACCCCCCAAGATCACCTCGGCGCTATCAGCCAAAAGCTGCGGCCCGTTTTTACCCAGCAGCATCGTTTCTTTGAAACAACCCTGCGCCCCCAGCTCAAAGCAAAGGGGGTTTACTTGCTTGACTATGCAGATCTCACCGTCAAACAAGTGTCTTACCTCGAAACTTACTTCGATGAACAGATTTTTCCGGTGCTAACGCCGCTGGCGGTAGATTCAGGACATCCCTTTCCCTACATTTCTAACCTCAGCCTTAACCTGGCGGTGGTGGTCAGAGAAACCGAGTCAGGCGATGCCCACTTTGCTCGGGTCAAGGTGCCTAAAGTGCTGCCTCGCTTTGTGGTACTGCCCTTAGACTTTTGTCCTGTCCCTAAATCCGGTGAGTGTCTCTGGGTTGCGGTTCCCATGGAGCAGGTGATTGCCAAAAATTTGTCTTCTCTGTTTCCGGGCATGGTAGTTGATGACTGCTACACCTTTCGGATTACCCGAAATGCCGACCTCGCCGTTGAAGAAGACGAAGCGGACGATCTGATGTTGGCGATTGAGCAAGAGCTGCGCAAGCGTCGGTTGGGCGGCTCGGCCGTCAGAATGGAAATCCAAGCGTCAACGTCACCAGCGGTTCGCTCTACGCTGATGCAGGAGATGGGGCTCACCGAAGCGGATGTCTATGACGTTGAGGGG
Organism: Cyanobacteria bacterium P01_A01_bin.114; assembly: GCA_039815385.1. Classification (GTDB taxonomy): domain Bacteria; phylum Cyanobacteriota; class Cyanobacteriia; order Phormidesmidales; family Phormidesmidaceae; genus SIO4C1. The sequence continues at coordinate 12,560 of JBCBZL010000043.1, read as the reverse complement.
CTAATTGGCCTGGGCGACCTGATGTCGTTGATGAGTCTGCCACTGCCTGAGCTCAAAGATCCAAAGTGGTCGGCGGTCGTCCCTAAGCACTGGCATTTTGCATTCCCGGGTGAGGGAGACAGCGAGGCCATCCGGGATGTCTTTGACCTGATTCGTGAGCGAGATCGGCTGGTTCACCATCCCTACGATTCTTTTTCGGCCACGGTGCAGCAGCTGATCACCCAGGCGGCCCACGATCCTGATGTACTGGCGATCAAGATGACCCTCTATCGCACCTCGGGTGACTCCCCCATCGTCAACGCCCTGATTTCTGCTGCTGAGAACGGCAAACAGGTAGTTGTCTTAGTTGAGCTCAAGGCCCGCTTCGATGAGGAAAATAATATCAACTGGGCCCGTACCCTAGAGAGCTCGGGGGTGCATGTGGTATACGGCCTGATGGGGCTTAAAACCCATACCAAAGTCACTCTGATTGTCCGTCGCGAACGGGGCCAAATCCGTCGCTATGTGCATATTGGTACGGGTAATTACAACCCCAAGACGGCTCGTCTCTACACCGACCTTGGCTTGATGAGCTGTCGCGAAGATCTGGGGGCTGACCTGACCGAGCTGTTTAACTATCTCACGGGCTATTCACGTCAGCAAACCTTTCGTAAGCTTTTGATTGCGCCAGTGTCTCTGCGCGATCGCATGACCGCTCTGATCGAACAAGAAATCGACCATGCCCGCAGCGATCGCCCCGCTCGGATCATTGCCAAAATGAACTCGCTGGTCGATCAGGCCATGATCCAACTGCTCTATCAGGCCTCCCAGGCCGGGGTTCAGGTTGATCTGATCGTTCGAGGTATTTGTTGCTTAGTGCCAGGGCTCCCAGACGTGAGCGCAAATATCCGCGTGATTAGCGTGATTGGTCGGTTTCTAGAGCACTCTCGCATCTTCTATTTCCACAACAACGAAGATCCTTTAATCTTTATTGGCAGCGCAGACTGGATGCCCCGCAACCTAGATCGTCGCGTTGAGGCAGTCACCCCTGTCGAAGATTTGAAAATCCGCAGAGCGCTGCTAGACATTCTCAATGTATCCCTTGAGGACAATCGCCAGGCCTGGGACATGCAGCCTGATGGCACCTATATTCAGCGCCAGCCTCAGCCCGATGAGGCCGAGCGCAGTACCCACGAGACGTTTATGCGCCAGGCAAAAGAGCACGCCAGATCGTCGTAGGGGCGCTCTTCTTATGGGGTCTTCTTTGCCCGACCTAGGCCAAAGCTCCAGAGGTCTTAAGAGAGGTCTCATACCAAATCCGAATGCAGTATCCCCGATTTGAAATTGGAACCTGTCAGGGGCGTAAAATTTTACGCCCTCCGGTATCGGGTATAGCTAGACAGGATTTCGTATCAAGTAGCGGCATGGCAGCCGCTAGAGTTTGCTTAACGGCTTGGGCTGAGGCCTCGAGTGCGGTTTGTTCTGCCCCGCTAAGAGGTAGCTCCAAAATTGTTTCGACCCCGCTACGCCCCAGTCGGCAGGGAGTGCCTAAAAACAAGTCAGATAGCCCATACTGGCCGCTCAAATATGTAGACAGTGGCAGCACCCGCGACTGATGGCGCAAAATAGCCTGCACCATGATCGCGGTCGAGGCTGCAGGTGCATAAAAAGCTCCACCGGTTTTTAACAAGTTGACCACTTCGGCCCCGCCGTTGCGGGTGCGCTCCACCAGCTGCTCTAGCTGGTCGGGGGGCATTAGCTGGGCAATGGGCAAGCCGCTGATCGTGGTACAGCTCAGCAAGGGCACCATCAAATCACCGTGGCCGCCCAGGACTAACGTTTCAACATCCCGAGCGGGGACATGGAGAGCCTGGGCAATAAAGCTGCGGAAGCGCGCTGAATCTAGCACCCCGGCCATTCCCATCACGCGGCTAGGGGGTAGCTCACTGACGCGCCAGGCTAGATAGGCCATCACGTCTAGGGGGTTGGTGACAATGATGAAATGAGCGTCGGGGGAGGCTGCGATCGCGCGCCGCATCACCTCGATCACAATTTTGCCGTTGATCTGCACCAGATCGTCCCGCGACATCCCAGGCTTACGAGGCAGCCCCGCTGTAATCACTACCACATCTGAGTTGGCCGTATCGATATAGTCGTTGGTGCCAGTGACCGTGTAGGCAAATGACTCTAGCGGCTGTGATTCCATCAAGTCGAGGGCCAGGCCCTGCGGCCGCCCTTCCAGGATGTCAATCAAAACGACATGGGCCAAATTGTGATACAAAAGCCGCTGAGCCAGCGTTGTCCCAACGTTGCCAGCACCAACAACCGTCACCTTCGGATCGCGCAGTGCGGGTTGACTCCTCCTATTTGGCAACATAAGCTGCCCTCCCAAAAATCAGCGCAGGCGTGCGTGCCCTGATTTCGCACACCCTGATTTTATTGTGGCCAGGCTCAATGGTAACTAGGGAGATCTTTGTCGATTCTTAATCTGATACAAATAACTTAACGATTAAATTTTGCCTGGCACGAAACCCTGTCTAGCGATACTCAATACCGAAGGGCGTAACCCTTTACGCCCCTGACAGGCTGCCATTTTGCATCGGGGATACTGCACTTGAATTGGCTCTTAAACCTCATCCGGTTGCTTGAGCTTTTTCCGTAGAGCAATTGACAGGTCTGAATGTGGCCAAGGGTTAGCTATCAAATTTTTCTAGCTGGTCGAGCCGCAGCCAGATATTGGGAGTCGGGACTTTGCCAAATTTCACTAGACCATAATCATCTCGGGTTTCTAAAATTTCTCCCTGGCTTTCAAAAATATAGGGGGGAAAGCGGCTGTCGCTGGCGGTAGCTTCTACGCTGCTTTCCAATTTCTCTTTAACGACCCGTACAAAATCGCCCTTTTTTACAGCCATAGTGAATTCTTGTGTGCGTCCTAACTAACCGTTTATATTATCTGAAATTAGCCTATCGCTGACAGCTTGGGCAGTAGTGGGCTGAGCGCCCCGCCAGCTTTAGCCGCCTGATCTCAGTGCCGCATACCCGGCAGGGCTCGCCGTCTCGATCATAAACCCAGGCCACCCCACCGTAGTTGCCGTTGACCCCGTGCACATCTCGAAAGTCGCTAAAAGTGGTTCCCCCAGCTTCAATACTGGTGGTGAGCGCCTTTAAGATCGCCTCATAGAGTTTTTGCAGTCGGGCTGGGCCAATTCGACCGCTGATCGTTCTAGGCCGAATGCCGCTCAAGAACAGAGCCTCATCTGCATAAATATTGCCAATGCCTGCGACCAGGCGCTGATCCAGCAGCGCGTTTTTGATCGGGCGTTGTCTTCCTTTAAAGGCCCGACGCAGATAGTCCGATGAAAACGCGGGATCAAAAGGCTCAGGCCCTAAATGCTGTAGCCCTGTCATGATAGAAGCGGGCTCATGATCTGGAGGAACCCACCAAAGTCGTCCAAAGGTACGCTGATCGACGTATCTCAGCTCGCGATCTGTCCCTAGAAAAAGCCGCACACGACAGTGGCTTGAAACGGGCTCATCGGGGCTGACCCATAGTAGCTGCCCCGTCATCCGCAAATGAACGCCTAGCCAGCCAGCCGCTTGCCCTGAGCGCGCCAGGGCCGCCAGCAAATACTTTCCCCGCCGCTGCCACTCAACAATCTCAGCCCCCATCAGAGCTGCCAAAAAATCCTCAACAAGAATGGGGTGGCCAATCGTACGCGCTAGCAGTACGTCACCACCCCGAATTGGATAATTGAGGGTAACTCGATTAAGTCCTCGACGAACGGTTTCAACTTCAGGAAGTTCAGGCAAAATTCAAGAAATGGAGTATCAAAATCTGCTACCCCTATCCTATCAGGCCAGCCTTTCCGAAGTGTTTAAACCTCTTCCAGCTCAGACTCAGCAAAATTGTTGGTATTAATACCAGAGTAATTAACCTTATCAAACCGAACCACGACCGGATAGCGGATACCGCTTTGGTCAACGGTAGCTACCTTGCCGACATCTCTATACCAGTAAGACTCTTTACGAAGAATCCGAACCTTAGAACCGCGCTTTACCATAAATATCCTCTCTTGGTGAAAGATGAGTTATTCGTGATCCAGCGTACACCGTGAGCGAACACAACTCATCGCCCTGGTATTTAAGAATTGTTGCTTGCCGCAGTTTTTAGAAATAATTCTTATAAAAAATGCCTACAAGCCCAAAGGCTTGCAGGCAAAGTTAACGTTTAGGAACTAGTGGACTCAAAGCCCAACTCGGAAGAAGACAGGTGCGTCAGCAGGGAAAATGCGCAGCCACCCTAAATACCCGGTGCGGGGAGGGCGGGCAGCTCGCTAGAAGGCAGAGCTGCTTGGGTTTGGGGTGCCTGCTCTGGTGGGGGCAGCTCTGTAGGCTCTGCAGCCACATCAGTGCCACCGGTCACCAATGATTCTACTTCAATCCCATTTTGCTCCAAAATCACGCGTGGTTCCACGGCGCGCGTGTCAATACGTTTCACTAAGACACGGCCCCCGGCTACGCGCTCACCTGTGCGTACATAGCGCTCCACCTCGTTAGGAACTTGGACAATGGCGTAGGGGGTTCCCCCAATCTGGACGACGCCAGAAATCCGGACGGCCTGCGCTGCGGTGGGCTGGGGAACGGGGGGCAGCGCACTGAGCGGGGTGGGAATAGCTCCTGGCTGGGCCGCCACCGGGGTTGGCTGACCCGCTGGGCCGCTGACTGCTGGGCTACCGACGACGCCACCGGGCTGAGCCCCTGGTGCCCCTGGGGCTGCCGCTGTTGCTGTGCCACCTGCGTTATTGCCGCCACCGCCCTGGGCGGCGGGTGAGCCAGCCCCTGGCTGACTATTAGCCTCTACACCAGGCACCTCAAGCGGCACCAAACTGGCAAACGGATCGGGGCGACTACGCTGTACGCTGATGGCCCGTTCGCTGGGGTTGGTCGACTGGATCAAATCGGGCGCAACCACCGTGGCTGCCCCTGGCGTCGCCGTCACTACCGCACCCGGAACCGCCTCTTGCGCCTCAGGCACCCCAGGCAAGTCATCTCCACCCGGCGTGGTTGCCTCTTCAGGATCAACTGTTTCTTGGGGGGTTTCACTGTCAATCGTAGCTACGTCATCCTGTCCGCGGCCAAAAAGATTGCAACCAGTCAGTGAAAGTGCGCCAACCGTTGCGAGTAAAATAAGAAGTAGACGCCGCATTATATTTCTTCCTCCGAGGGCTGTCGTTCGCAAAGTATAGAGCAGTTTGGTCTAACTGCATAGAGACTAGATCAATTCTGCGCAAATATAACGCTTTTTCCCTCAATCTAACAAAAAAGTTCGGAAGTACGTTCAAAAAAGGGGGACTACTAGCTGCCTCAAGCCTAGGCTTGTCGTTTCACATCTGAAGAATTCATCAGGGTGCGCATCCGTTTGAGCCCGCTCTTAACCCGGCGAGAAACCGTGACGGCACTGATGCCTAGACGCTCAGCAGTCTCTTTTTGAGTGAGATCATGCAGAAACACAAACTCTAAAACCTCACGAGTCCGTCGCTCTAGCTGAGACATCGCTTGCTGTAGACGAATTCGATCTTCTTGCGCCAGCTGAAAACTGCGGTATTTAGGATCTGGCAGCAGGTCGCTCAGGGAGGCTGTCCCAGAATCTTCATCTTGGATGGGGGCGTCAAGGCTCAGCAACAGTCGGTTACGGCTGGCGATCTTGACCTCGTGCCATTCTTCAACCGTAATGGATAGCTGATCGGCAACTTCCTGATCGGTCGGTTTTCGATCAAGCTCTTCTTGTAGCTGACGAATAACCCGCGCTGACTGGTGTTGTAGAGACTGCCAGCGTCTAGGAATCCGTACAATTGCGCCTTTGTCTCGGAGGTAGTGCTGGATTTCGCCCCGAATGTAAGGAATTGCGAAGGAGCTAAATGCGTATCCTTTGGAGATATCAAAGCGCTCGATGGCCCTGATTAGCCCCAGGCTCCCTACCTGCATCAAATCGTCGAAGCCTTCACTAGAGTGATACAGCCAGTGATGCGCCTCTCGCCTGACTAACCCAATATTCATTTGGACAAGCTCATTTCTGAGTTCGGGCGATCGGGTCTTCTGGTAAGTGCTCAATAGCTCAATGGTTTGACCTTTCAGCTTCTGATTGGGGCTAGACGACATAGAGGAACCCTTTTCATCCTAAACAGCAAAGGCCAGAGGTCAGAACAATCTGAGATCAAACGATCCCCGACTTTGACATCATCGTCAAGTGTCTGACCGACAGACATCTCAATCTACACGCCCAGGTTATTAGACTTTTTTGCAGATTCACAATCGCGGTTTTACTGAAACCTTGGCTATGCCCATGGAGAGCCATAGGCGACGATAGCGTCTTACCTGGGAGAGGGTAATCTCCTTTTGAGATGCGTGCAGGCATACCATTCTTACGTAAGAATGTCAGGCTGGCTGTGATCTGCAGCATAGGGACGGCGCAAGGCCGTAAAAAAACGTCAAAAGGTCAAAAAAAGGCCGAGGAAACAGCATTTCCTCGGCAACGTTACCCAGTTGGGTCTTCAGAATAGGGCGATCGCAAATCGAAAATTGCAGGTAATTGGAGTCAGCACCCGCTGCTCTATGAGCAAGTCTATGGGCAGGGCTACGCGGTCAGATTTTCTACGCGAGCGTAGAAAATGCCCTGAATTTTGACATCAGAGGGGGCCGCTGTCCCCATATCGGTATCTGACGGTTGCTCACATTCAAACGTACCCGCAATTTCACCCGTGGTCGAGTCAACTTGTTCTACCTGGAGTGCCATGGTGCCTTGCCCCACATCAAACCCTTTGATATTTTCCCGACGCAGCTCTTCGCTATCACCGCGGGCGGGCAGCGCCACTGCCGTGTCATAGCCCGTAGTCAGGCCGCGGCCCTTAGGATCTAAGAAATTGGAGGTGCGATAGGACGGAACGCGGTAATCGCCAACGAAGTCAGTGGCAGACGTCACCGCATTGAGACCTGGCTGAGAGTGTGCAACCAGCCCCTTGACCGTGAACAACATGGGAATTTGCTCACCCCCCGGCAGCAGCACGGTAATCGCTTGGAAGTCAATCCCGTCTAACTCTTCAAAGGTGAGGCTGCCGTCGGGGTCGGCGGTTAAGCGGGCTCGAACCTGATCAAGGCTAGAGGTGTAGCGTGTCAAAGATTTGCCAGAGACAAACTCGGCCTCTCTGCGCTTGTTGCTAGGCTCCTCTTTCACAAAATAGGTGGTTGGTTCCATGCAGAGCCCGACGATTTGGTACTCATTGCCTGGCTGAATATCGATAGTGCCGCGACGCGCGCTTGAAATCTGCGGACAGCTATTAGCCAGACCCGTATCTTTGATTTGATCGTAAGTTAAAGGGACATCGCTGCTGGCGCTAGGCGCATCGCTACAGGCGGTCAAAACACCCAGGCAGAGTGCTAAAAAAGCAGCTATCAGAGCACGAAACCTCATGGTCAACCTCAAAATCACAAAATTATTAAAATCTTTGGCAATCGCCCATCTGCCTATGCCTCAGGTCAGCGCTCAAGAGCTAACCGAAAAGGTTTAAACCCCAGTCATACCCAAGTTCGCAGTTTGCCCTGAAAAAACTCAAGGTTTAGAGCTGGATATGGCCTAGTTGAAAAGCAGGCTATGCCCTACCCAAGCATTTTACACGGCGACGTCCCCCCTTTCACCTCCTTTTCATCCCCCGTTTTACCCAGAATGGATCTCAGATAGATGGGTTAGATGGGTTGCTTAGGCCAACAAGCAATGTCAAAATATCGCAGCGTCAAATATCGTCCTACTGTATTGTGAGCAAATCATTGTGAGCAAATTTGGCTATTTTCATGATCGACGAAGATTTAGCGCCCTTCTCATCAGATGATGTGTCTGACGACTTGGTAGCATTAGCTGAAGCTGCACAGACTGCTGCTCAAGCTCGCCAGGGCGATTGTTTTCAGCTCTTAGAGCTACTGCGAGTGTTAGAAAGTTTGCATCATTCGATTCGAGAAACTTTATTTCGAGATGCGCTACCGGACAATCGACAGCGGCTTTATCAACTGCTTAGGGATATTGAAATCAATGGGGGATGGCCCTACATCAAGCGCATGAAGCTGACGACGTTTTTGGCAGCGCTGGACAACATTGTTGATGCCGATTTGCCTAATACTGATTTGCCTAAGAACGATTTGCCTAATACTGATTTGCCTAATACCGATTTACCCAGTGTCGATTTGCCCAATACCGATTTGCCTAATACCGGTCTGCCCAATACCGATCTGCCCGATGCGACGAGGGAATAGTCTAAATGTTACGGGTGATACTAGAGATCGGGTGTAAACAAGGAAACCCAGATGGACTGAATCCGCTCAATGGTGGCGAGTCTGTGGTGTTTTGCTAGTTCAGTCACTCGCGCGTCAAATTCTTCTAATATCTATATCTGTTTGTTCATTGACCCATGGCCAATTTAAAGTCTAATCAGCCTAGAGACAATGCTGCCCATTCACGATTAGCGGTGCGGCGTCGGCGCGGCTGGCTTTGGAGCCCTTTGCTCTTGATGAGTGGATTGGCAACAATATCTCTTTTTGGCCCGCTGATGGGGGCGCGCCCGGCCCAGGCGCAGCTCAATCGCTACTGTCATGCCTCCCAGGCGGAAATTGATCAAAAAGAAGCCCTGAGACAGTCTGCTTTGGCCGGTAATGCAGACGCTCAGGCTCAGTATGACGAGATTATTAAACGCCATACAGCTGAGTTGCAAGCCTGCCGACGTCAAAATTGGCCCCAAACCCAGGCAACTTGGATTCGGCTATATCCTTGTGATTTACAGCCTGGGATGTTAGACGCGCTGATGGATCGCATCATTAATCTGGGCTACAACGAGGTCTACATAGAGGTTTTTTATAACGGCCAGGTGCTGCTACCCGCGCGAGAAAATCAAACGGCGTGGCCGAGTGTGGTGCAGGCCCAAGGCTACGAAAATCGCGATTTGATGGCGGAGGCCCTCGACGCGGGCCGTCGCCGGGGGCTTAAGGTCCAGGCGTGGATGTTTGCACTCAACTTTGGTTATTCGTACGGTCAGAGAGGCGATCGCGCCCAGGTGATTGCCCGCAACGGCCATGGCGACACCACTGTGAGTTTTGCTGCTCGAGGGGCCAGTAGCAACCCTGAAGAGGTGTTTATCGACCCCTATAGCTACCAGGCCCAAGAAGACTACGCGCGGATGCTGCAAGCGGTGCTGCAGCGGCGTCCCGATGGGGTTTTGTTTGACTATGTGCGCTATCCTCGCGGGGTTGGCTCAGGCTCCGTTGCCAGTAACGTTAACGATCTTTGGATTTATGGGGGGGCGGCCCAGCAGGCCTTGCTTCAACGAGCCCTAAACAATAAGGGGCTAGAGTTAATTCGCCGGTTTACCCGCCAGGGATATCTGACGACCGGAGACGTAGAGCAGGTAGACGCCCTATACCCTAATGAGATCGAGCCTCTCTGGCAGAGCCGAGCGACGCCACGATATACGGGAGAGTTGCCCCCCGCCTCAGCTCGCCGACCGATTTTGCAGGATGAGCTTTGGCGACTCAGCGTAGCCCATGCTGTACAAGGGGTGATTGATTTTTTACAGCGAGTTTCTCAACCGGCCAGACAGCAAGGAATTCCTGTGGGTGCGGTGTTTTTTCCCAGCGCCAATCGGTCGGTGGGTGTGCAAGGGTATGATTCTCGCTTGCAGCATTGGAATCGCTTTCCTGACTGGATGGCCTGGCACCCAATGGCCTACTCTATCTGCGGCAACACCAGCTGTATCGCCCAGGAGGTGCAAGACGTGCTGCGTCAGAATAACAATGCGAGTAACGTAAAACCCGCCCTTGCTGGAATCTGGGGCCGTAATATCAACGATCGACCTTCTTTAGAAGCTCAGATGGATAGCCTGCAGCGTTTGGCTCCCAACATTACCTCAGTGAGTCATTTTGCCTACTCTTGGCAAGATCCAGAGTTTGACAGGGTTCGCAAATTTTGCGCGCTGCGCTAAGGAAAATGAGCCTGTTTAGGCCTCCAGGCTACTCGACCCCTTTCAACGCCTTAGATAGGGCTACCACCAGTTCAGTTTCATTGGGCTGGGTTTCAACGGCTTGTGTCGCAGGGGTTTCTGACACCGCTCTGAATGCGACAACCATCTGTAAGCTCAGGGTAATCACCACTGCTTGGACTATCCGCTTGACCATTTTTACAGCCTCCTCGACCCAAATTTACGCCTAAAATACCGTCCTTATTTCGAGGGTGTAACTGGGGGTGTTCCCCCTGTGAGATTGTCACACAATCGATAGTTACTTACATCAGTTCGACAGGACCGGGTTCCGAACTAATACCTATCTTTTGTGATCATTGGGTTTGTCAACGTGATCTTCGGCACCTGGTATAGGTGAGTTTGTCAGGGGTTAGGTCGAGCTGAACTCACACGGTGCTTTCAAATGCCCTGGTGCCGGGGCTTTCCTGACCCTAGTAAAATTACGGTCGAGGCGCATTTATTGGGCAAAACCAATGACATCTCTGTTGTTAGGGCTGCTTTTCAGACGTTAGAGCTATCTTTTAAAGATATTTCTTAACCCAGAGCAATCCTTTTGTCTTTAAAGGACAAAAAAGCCCGCTGCAATGGCGGGCTTGAAGTTTATAAGCGTTGAAGAATCACTTTTTATGAAACAGATGCTTTTTGCTATTAGCAGAAGGTGCTATCAGCAGAGGGTGCGTGCAAACCAGCTTAGGCAGGTTTCTAATTCACCTTGTTGGTGTTACGAACCTTCCAAGCCATCGAGATAATTTGACTCCAACGACGCTGAACCCGTTTCGGAGTCCAATTTAGCTGACGCGCAATCTCAGTATCAGACGGATTGGCCCGGTCTGGATCTTGCATCTGTTCCTGCTTGAGAAGGAGTAGCTGATACTGCTCCTCATCAAGGGTGGCTATGAATGTTTCCCACTGACGAGGGCTAAGCCCCAGATTTTTATCCAGATCGGCTCCCAACCACTGGTGAACCAGTTCCCAATTGTGAAACTGGGCAAATTTTTCGACGTGGTACTTAAACCGCTGTTGCAGATAATCGCGCTGACGGGGGGTGAGTCCTAAGACTTCGTCAATCTCACAGGCGGCCATGTCTTGCAGGCGTAGGGTGAGATAGTCGATGCAGGCGTGTTGACCTTGCTCTTCGAGGTAGTCGATGAGCTCCCGGACAATGCGATCGCGCAGTACCGCCTCAGCCGGGTCAATCACGTCCGCCACCATTTGCTCACGGATTTGCTGCAGCGCTGGCGAGCGAGAATACCCTTCAGCGTCTTCGCCCTTGGGCGACTCTACCGCCATCTCAATATCGACGCAGGTCTCAGCGGGTTGCTTTTTGGCAAAGGTCTGGGCCCTGAGTACGATTAGCTGCTGGTTGTAACAGCCCGGTAGCGAAATCCGACGCTTGGCATAGTGTTCGCTAAAGGCCATATACTCAGCCAGCTCTAGGCGAGTGCGGGGAGTATAGTCAACCTCAAGGTGATTTTCACGGCGAAATGCTTTGAGCACTTCGATATAGAAGCCCTGTAAAAAGTCTTCTAGCAAATTACAGCGGCCCTGAAAACCCAGCTGAGCTTGGGCTGGCGCAATATAGCGGTAGGCGATTGCACTGAGTCGGCTGTGTAGTTCAATACGGCCCTGACGAGAGCCGAGGCTAAAGTATTGCAGATATTTATTAACTCGATTTTGCGCCAGGGATCTTTGCCAAGCATTAACCTCTCCTGAGGCCTGAATGCGGTCGCTTTTACGACAGATTCGAGTGACTTCGATTGCCAGGCGAGTGGCGACTGAGCTAACTGTTTTAGAGCTAGAGGTTGCGCCTTCTGCTAAAAGTTCTGATAAATGGGAAATTAGTTCCTGATCAACCGGGCAAAGGCTTGAATCTTCTTTGATGTCCGCCGATGGACTGGGAGCCTCAGTGGCAGATCCGTTACCGGTCGCAGTGGGATGCAAAACAACGTTAGAATGGGCAGCCGTAGAATTAGTCGTCGTAGAATTAATCGATATGACAGATTGAGCTTTCATGATTCTCCTCAGTGATGCACGCCTATGTACAGATAAAAGGAACTTGCAGATCGGGGGTCAGTGCCCTTTTGAGTTCAACAGCTTCACTTTAGAGAGTCTCAATCTGGAAAATGGCCAAGGTTGTGTCAGTATCCCAATCAACTGTCACATCCACATTGGCACATGGTAGGTTAACCGGTTGGCAGATTGTCATAGATGAGCCCGAAACGCTACAAAATAGTAAGGATTGGTCAACTGAGTTAAAGGCAGCAACAAACCACTCCCAAAGCATAAGACTGTGACACTTGAGTAGACAGTCTATTTCTAGCGGGAGAGTGGGTCGAGTCTTACCCTCAAATGGGTGGCTGACTTTTAGTCAATTGTTAGGAACACTTATTACCAAGTACTGCTCAAAACACCTCTATCCGGGCAATTCAACGGATGCCTTGATAAAGGTTGTGTAGAGGGAAGATGTCTCCTGGCAGTTCCTCAAAACGCATGATTGGTTAACAGACCAAGGCTATCAGCACTACG
>JBCBZL010000431.1:0-2497 GCA_039815385.1 Cyanobacteria bacterium P01_A01_bin.114 | reverse complement strand
TCGATCAGCTCGGCGAGCAGTGATTCCTGGTGAGGATTGGGCAGCTCATCTAGCCAATCTCGGGTGGGCTGTGTGCCGCTGGGAACATTTAGAGAGGTGAGGGGGGGATAGGTGTAAGCGCGTATCCATTTGGCACACTGGGTGAGCCATTGCTCAAGGGTCTCTGGGGTGAGGGGCGGCCCTGGGTCGGTTAGCTGCTGGCGTTCGGTGTTGTAAAGGGTTGCGATCGCAGCCCGCTGCTCAAAATCAGGGGTTCGCAGCTGGCGAGTTCGGAGCGCCTCAGCCGTGCCGCACAGTGACTTATAACAGCGCCAGGCCAGCTGATAGCGGTCGATCTCAGCCGATGATAGACCCGCCTGACGTAGCGATGCAGTCACGCGCTTTTTACTCGACCGCCGCAGTAGCGTCCAGTCGGTGCAGATATCCACTTCCTGACGCTGACGCAGGATATCTCTAATCAGAGACGGATAGGCAAAGCTAGCATAGCCTTTCAAGCTCATGCCCCGGCTGGGGTTGTAACCCGCTAAGACTTTATCGATCTCGGCGATGGCTAATTGAAAACAGTCAGATAAGCGATACTGCGACTGTGCCATCACTCGGGTGGCTTTTTTGGCAGACCAGTAGCAGGTTTCTTGCAAATAGGCCGACAGATGGCTGCCTGCTAAACCGTCTGGCTGCGCCTGCCATAGAGAATACCAATACAGTGCCCAAAAGGCTTCAGCCTGCCTTATTTCAGCGCTGCTTGTTTCAGCGCTGCCCGTTTCAGCGTGGCCCGTTTCAGAACTGCCAATTTCAGAGCCACCGATCTCAGGGGAGACAGCCAGGCACTGTTCGATACTGCGGCGCAGTTTTGCATCAACCACCCAGCGAGCAAAGCGATCTGACTGGAACTCAATGAAAGCTGCAAAAATTTCGATCAGGCTCTGTCGGGAATTCATACGTCAAGGAGCCTTGAGGGTGCAAGTTTTATAAAAGTCCCAAAAACGAGGCTAACGCGGCGCTATAGGCAGCGTCTGCTTTTATAGAGATGCTAATTTCAGGTCGTCTAGTTGGCTCATTCAACGGGCTCATTCAACGGGCTCGTCTAACGGGCTTGTCCGATTGGCTCACGCAATTGAGATTTACAAATACCTTCAATCTCCTACGGTTGTCAATATGGGGGTCAGTCGCTGCTTAAGGTAGTGGCGATCGCAGCTTACATATTTGACCCCTTGGTAGATCCGATAGACCCCTGCTCCGCATAACGGACAGCCCAACCCGTCATACTCGCTTAGGGTGTCTGTGTCCTCAATGGCCTCAAACCCTAGCGGCTTAGTCTCAAATTCAGCGTCGCGATAGGAGAGCCAGAATGGGAACGCTTGCGTACTGTTCATAGTACACCTCCTTGGTTGTCTCCTTCTCGATTTTAAACTGGATCCCTCGGCTGGCTAACGTTTGGCTTGGAATACTTAACTCAATGCGATACGCCCCTATAGACGACAGCGCTCAGTTTCACAGAGTCGGGCTTCTCGCTGAGCCACCAGGGTGACCAAATCAGGCCGTCCGGTGAGCTTTAAGCGCCAGTCGGCCCACAGACCATAGAGCAGATTTGCCAGCGGCCCTAAAATTGGCCACTTTGTGGGGGCATACAGCCAGCCCATGCCCAAAATTTCGTAAACTCGCCGAAAGACGGCCACATCTTGGATGACGCTATTATCGGGTAGCACGGCATGAATCCGCCCCATTGCGGTTTCGAAGTCAACGCCACCGTTGTCTTCGGGCTGATAGCTGTCGGCTGCGATATCGACAAAGGCAACCAGGCCCCGCCCTGCATCGCGCTTTTGCAAAAAGTTGACTTCTCGCATACAGAGAGGGCATTCTCCGTCATAGAGTAGCTTGATTTGCCAGGGTTGAGAATCGCTGCTGCGGGCCTCGGGTAGGGTGCTCGAATGGGGCATAGGGTGGGGTAAAAAGATACATCTCTTTACAGTTTAAGGATTTTGCCCGCAGTTTGCTCTGCTGTGTACTCTGACGAGCATGTAAACAGTAGCCGATCGCGAACCAATCGCGAGCCGACGGATAATTGTTCACTTCGGTGGGAGCTGCTCGGGTGGGTGCTCTCGAAATTTGTTGCAATTGTGTGAATGAGCGTTTCAGTCCCCTTGCGGGGATTTTGGTGATGGAAACGACGGGATTCATTCGGCTGAGAGTCGATCAGTGCCTGGTTTCAGTCCCCTTGCGGGGATTTTGGTGATGGAAACCGTCGTGTCATTCGACCGCTTTGATCGGTGCAGGGGTTTCAGTCCCCTTGCGGGGATTTTGGTGATGGAAACCTGATGGGCATTTATAGGCTTCATCGGGCAATTGCAGGTTTCAGTCCCCTTGCGGGGATTTTGGTGATGGAAACACTGCCTCAGAGTGGCTGGCCACGGCGCATAATGCTTGTTTCAGTCCCCTTGCGGGGATTTTGGTGATGGAAACTTGAATGCTATCAATCAGCCCTGGCAAGATTTCCTGT
>JBCBZL010000175.1:0-10230 GCA_039815385.1 Cyanobacteria bacterium P01_A01_bin.114 | reverse complement strand
GGTTGATGATACCAAGCCGGAATCGCAGGCACAATCCGCGCGCCGGCCTCAGCCAGGGCGGTGAGGTTGCGTAAGTGGATCAGGCTAAAGGGCGTTTCCCTGGGACCCACAATCAGCGGTCGCCCCTCTTTGAGTTGGACATCAGCGGCCCGCTCGATCAGATCAGAGCTAAGACCTGAGGCTAGTTTAGCAACTGTGCTCATACTGCACGGCATCACAATCATACCCAGGGTCTTAAAAGAGCCGCTAGCAATGGATGCCCCGACGTTGCTCCAGGCATGACAGCGTAAGTTCCCAGCCTCGGGGACGTCGGCCTGGTCGCGCCAAAATTTGACCTGCTCATCCGGATTAACAGGGATGCGAGTATTCTGGCTAGACATCTGCTCTGACTGCCAAACCAAGTAGGCAGCCTTGGAGGCGACCAGATCAATGGTATGGCCAGCAGTGAGCAAATATTTTAAGGCGCGGATCGCATAGATTAGCCCAGAGGCCCCGCTCACGCCTAAGATCAGCGGGCGGCTCTGTACACGGAGGGCGGTTTCCATAGGGATGGCAAAGGGATATCGACAGACATGCCGACTTAGGGGTGTGCACGCAATGGTGAGCAGCGCTCTGGCAAAGGGGGTTTAGGCAAACGGGGTTAAAGATATCCCCTATTCCTCACCATCATCATAGGCAGTGTCTTCAGTATCTGTGTCAGCATCTAAAACAGGGCTGCTGGGTGCATCGTCCTCATCGTCGTCGAGGGCTTCACTGCCGCCGCCAACGGCCACCAGATCAATCTGCTGGCGATAGTAGTCAACACTCTTGACCTGGACCTCTACCCGATCGCCTAAGCGATACTGCTGGCGATTTTTGCGACCCACCAGCTTTTGCTGGCGCGAGCGGTATTCGTACCAGTCATCCTTCAGGGAGCTGACGTGAACCAGCCCCTCCACCAGCAGTTCCTCAAGCTCGACAAAGAACCCATAGGACTGGACACCTGTAATTAAACCGTAAAAGACCTCGCCTGTGTGAGCCTGCATAAAGGCAGCTTTTTTGAGCCCTTCTAAATCAGACTCAGCATCCTGAGCGAGCCGCTCTCGTTCGGTCAGGTGAGTGGTGATGTGGTTAAACTGATCTTCTAACTCACTGTGTACGTCTGGCGGCAAAACGCTCCAGTTGATCTGACCGTGGCAGCTGCTGTGGCGGAGGTTAACCCGATCTTTGGAGCGGGTTGATCTGCGATCGCGCCCATCTTTGAAGACCGCATGTAGTACCCGATGCACCAGCAGATCAGGGTAGCGCCGTACCGGCGACGCAAAATGGGTATAGGCGTCTTCTAACGCCAGCCCAAAATGCGGGCCGGGCTGGCTGGCATAGGTGGCTGGCTTAAAGGTTGACAGCAGCAGATAGGTCAATACCTTTTCGGCCTTTGAGGTGGCAAACTGTTCTGTAAAGTTACGATAGTCGAGGGGATGCACCTCTTCTTCATTTTCGAGGTGCAAATCCAGTTCCATATTATTGGCCAGTTTGACCAGCTCCTGCACATCACTAGGGTCGGGAACCCGATGAATTCGATAAATCGCCGGGACTTCCAAAGCCTTGAGGTGTTCGGCCACTAGCTGGTTGGCTAATAGCATAAACTCAGTGACAATCACACGAGCTGGCAGCATCGAAGAGACCACCATCGCCCCGAGCGAGCCTTCATCATCGTATTGAAATTTGGGGGAAAGATACTTGGCTAAAGCCTCTCCCGCGTCGGGCGGAAAGACATGCTCTGGCAGGTTTAGCTCAAACGAGCCGCGTTCGTAACGCGCTTGTTTGACCTGCTGGCTGACGGTATATAGCTGATCAACCAGCTCGTATATCTCCTTAAACTTGTTCAGCTCTCTTTTCTTGACGCCAAGCTCCGCCAGAGTAGCCTTGTCATCCCGAGCTAAAATCGCCTGGGTCTGCTCATAGTCAAGCTGATAGTCGGTTTGCACCACCGAGGGTTGAATCTCATACTCCAGCATCTTGCCCGCTTCGTCGAGAATCACCATGACTGAGATCGCCAGGCGCTCTTTGTCTGCCAGCAAAGCACAAAGCGAGGTGGATAGCGGAGGAGGCAGCATAGGCACAACCTGATCGCCTAAGTAGACCGACGTACCGCGCTTTTTGGCCTCTTGATCGATGGGGCTATTGCTAGGCAAATAGTAGGACACATCTGCAATATGCACCCCCAGTCGCCAGTGGCCGTCATCCAACGGCTCCAGGGTGAGGGCGTCGTCAATTACCTGGGAGTCTGGCCCGTCGATCGTCACCGTCAGCTGGTCGCGCAGATCGAGTCGGTCTTTGGTATCTGCTTTGCGAACCCGATTAGGGAGCGCTTTGGCAGCCATCAAAATCTCATCGGCAAAGGCTCGCGGTAGATCGTGTTTGCAGTAAACAATCTCAATGTCATCGGCGGCCTCGGCATCGCTGCCCAAGACTTGGGCAACTCGCCCCCGGGGAGGATGCTTACCCAGGGGATACCGCAAAATCTCGACGTGAACCAGGTGATCTTCAGCGTCTGCTAGCTCTATGCCATTGTTATCTTCAATGTCAAGTTCAAACAGCAGCCGGTCGTCTAAGGGCACCGCCTGAAAACGGCCCGCTTCGCCAGCCTTAATCTTGGCCAAGACCGAGGCATTAGACCGCTCCAAGATCAGCTTGACTTCGCCTTCTGGGCTACGACGTCGATTGCCCTCTTTGGTAACCTTAACTAAAACGCGATCTCCGTTCCACGCCGTGTTGAGCTGACTCTCTCGGACGTAAATATCGTCGGCATCTTCTTCATCTTGGATAGCAAAGCAAAACCCTTTGCTTGAGCAGCGCAGCTTGCCCTCGATCACCCCGTCCTCATAAAGGCGACGATATTTTCCCCGTTCTTTTTCTAAAATACCGATGCGCTCAAGGGCATCTAAGGCAATTTGCAAGGCCTTCGCTGAGCGATCGCTGGTGCAGCTAAGCTTTTTTTCGAGGGCTTTGAGAGTGACTAGCTTATCGTCTGAGAAGTTTGCTAGCAGCGCTGAAATCGAGAAGTTCATGTAGCGACGAATCCTTAAAAGGTCATAGTCGTTTTAAGACCACTTTTCCAAACCTGCCTGACTAGTAGCAGCCCCACAGGCTACCCTGACCAAGATTGCTTGCGCTTAGGCAATCAGCGAATCTCACCGAACCTAAATCGTTTGAGTCTAACGGTTGAGCCTGCTTTGAAGTGGAAGCCGTCAACGGAGGAGCCCCCATGCAGAAGCCTGCTCAACAAACGATTCAGAAGCCAGCCCTAGATGAGCACTAACCCATATCCATTCTTAGAGCCGTAGAAGTTCCCTACAAAAAGAAGAACTATCCTTGGCCAACATAGGCCTGAACGGGGTCAAGGTTTACCTATCTGCTTAAGCCCAGGAAAAGTGGCACGTTTGACTTCTTAAGTCTTCCTCAAGAGCGGAAACCTGTCAAACATTTTCATTAAATTTCTTGAAATTAGCACGAGCTGGGTTTAAAATCGCTCACCCGTCACAACGTAGGTGACCCGACGACCCACGTTGGTGGCATGATCGGCAATGCGTTCTAAATACCGAATCACCAAAACTAACAGCACGGTAGGCTCTACTGTCTGGGCATTAGGAGGGGTCTGAATAAGCCTTTCGTACAGACGCTCGTAATCGTCATCCACGACATCGTCCTTGTCTTTAATCGCGTAGCCGGCTTCAGGGTCAAGTTCTGAAAGACAGAGCAAGCAGAGCGCCACCATTGAGCGACAGCGATCGAGCATCGTCTGGATATCGTCGATGCAGCTGTGTCGAGGATAGGGAAACAGCTTGATGGCAACCTCTCCGATATCTTTGGCGTAGTCGCCAATCCGCTCAAGGTCGCGGATCATTTGCATAAAGGCGCTGACCTGACGCAGATCTCGGGTCACCGGAGCCTCCAGATTCAGCAGGTTGACACAGTCGACTTCAATTTGTCGATAGAGCTGATCAATTTGCTTATCGTGGGGTTTAAGCTGCTTAGCCGCCTCTAGGTTGCGATCGCATAGCGCTTCTCGAGCCAGCAGGCAAGAATTTTCCACCAGCGCCCCCATTCTCAGCATATCTCGTTGGACCCGAGTCAGTTTGCGAGCGAGCCCAGGGCGACTGTGGGTCAACTGAGCAATAAAATCCTCGTGGGTCTGAGAGAGATCTGTTTTTGCGGCTGTATCCATATTTTTATATTGCGAATCTTAATGAGTGAGGCTGAGAGCCACTAGCGCTAAAACGATGTGTCTAGAAGGTGCGGACTCCAGAGATTAGCAGTGTCTAACAAATACAAAGCCCCAGTCTGTTCGAGGTAAACTTAGAATGAGCTGATAAATAAGGCGCTGATAAAAGGCCATCGCAAGACAGGCGTGGCTAGAAAATCACTGGTGAATAACCACAAGGGTAGTCGCTTCAAACTAAAAATTCCAAATCTAATCAGGTTTTAATGTGAGCGCTGCCTGCATTCTGCCTTTAGATATTTCTGTCTTCAGATACTACATTCTACTCAATCTATCTAAGGTGATCTCAACCAAGTTGGGATCACCTTAGAATGTTCTCAATATCTTGGTCAGGCGGCGGCGGTTCTGGTTGAGCTGTGATTCTGGTTGAACTGCTTAAACTCGGCAGGGGTCTATTTCTATTAAAGTCTGTAACAGTTATGGGCTGAGTCGCCGCAATTGGGACAATTTTGGTCAACAATTTGATTAAACTAGCCTTTAACCCGATATAGCAAAAAGGAGCTTATCAACCATGTCCCTATCTGATACGCAAATCATCGTGATTTTGCTGATTGCTCTGATTCCAGGGGTGTTGGCGATGCGTCTTGGCACCGAGCTCTACAAGTAACCGAGCTTTAAACAAGTCACCGAGCTTTACAAGTAACTTTGTCAGTTGTTCAATCCGCAGCGTCGTTCGCTGATAGATTCGACTGTAGCTCGTGCAACTATTCTTCTAAAATTAAGCCTCTTTAGCCTAGCTAAAGGGGTTTTTATGATTAGACGATGAAAACGGCCCCTCAGAAACCCGTGGTAAAAACGGCCCCATCAGCCCCCCTCCGAAAAGTCTAGTCAGGCTGAGGCAGCGCTCCCAAAGAAAGTCTGAAACTTTGACCGCGACCCTGTTAAAAAAATCAGGTTTGGCCCCATAATAATGACGACGGTCATCGCAGGCTCCTCATCGCAGGCCTATGTAGATCTATAGCCCGGTCGGATTAAGTGCCGCCAGTCAAGTGCCGCCAGCTAAGCGCCACCCGTTTGCCGTCAGTCAGTGCAATCCGTTAAACGTACTCCGATATTTTGCTCAATGAATGCTGCCCAGCGCCCAACCTACGTTCATCTACCGCCCCGATCCTTGGTGGCGGTTCCCCTAGAATCGCAGCCACCCGCTTCTGAACCCGCTGGGGTTCCTGAGCGCCCCAGACGCTCTCTTCAGAGGGGCGGGGTGAAGGGCTTTTCTACGGTGGCAGTCCGTCAATCGGTGGTGCTCGAATCCAGCGTGAAACTGACTGTCAACCTTTTGCTGGCAGTGGTGGCAGGCATGACGCTGGCAAAGCTAATGCCTTACTATCAGACCCAGCGGAGTGAACTACAGTCGCTCCAGACAGCGGTTCAGACCGCTGAGCGATCAAAAGTCTTGCTGTGGGAAGAGTTTAGCCGCAACTTCGATCCTAAACAGTCCCCCAGTGTCATGCAAGAGCACAGTGGCAAGTCTTTATCCACTCGACGGGCGGTGGTGCTGGTTGATCCGCTTCAAGATTGATACCCAAACTGGGGCAATCCCATCGTTTCGTCCCAATTTTGGGTGAGATTAAGACACTGTATTGCCTGACCTACCTGCCCCTTTAATTGAGGGTCGAGGGTGGCTATGACGATGGTGCGCTGGGTACGCGTGTCAACAGCTAACCCGATATGGCAATGGTTCGTGCCTAACACTGGCGGGGCGATTGGCAGCTGCCCCACGGGTAAAACTTTGATCCAGGAAGCCTGTCGGTAAAAGGTCCGATAGATCGTAACTAGGTCCTCTGAGACCAGCCCCGGATCCCTCAGATTGGCATAGAGGGTCAGGGTCAGCCCACAGGGGGTAGGGACGGCATGGGGGGCAAACTGCACCAGCGTCTCAGAACCAATCAAATCATTGGCAATGTGTTCGATTTCAGCAGTGGCGGCATCGTGTAGCGGGTTGAGCGGCGTGAGAACGGTGCCATCGCTGCCCTGTTTGGCATCGATCAGAATACTGTCGGGGTCAATCAACCCCCGCTTAAGCAGCGGAGCTAGCGCCAGCAGGCTAGCGGTGGCAGCACTCTCTGGGCAGCCGATCAGCTGGGCGGGGCGGATGCGATCGCTAAACAGCTCTGGCAAACCGTAGACCGTATTGATGGCCATGGCAGCATCGCAGCGCTGAATCTGATAGCAGCGCTGATATAGACTCAGATCGCTAAAGCGGTAGTCCGGCGATAGATCAAAGATGCGCTGTTCGCCTGAGCTATCCATTTCGGCAGGGGCGATCAAAGTCGGCACCAACTGGGCAGCCTCCCCAAGCGGCAAATTCAGAAAAATCGTAGCGCACTGGGCCAGCGACGGGCTGCCGCTGGCCACTGAAGTTGACGGGCTTAATCCGGAGGTCTGAAGCAGGGTTTCCCACTGGGGAGACAGCCGACTGTCGGTGGGCAAGCTGAGGTGAGTGAGCGTGACCTGAGGATGGCCGAGCAATAGCTGCACTAGATAGCGCGTAGTCTGATTAGGGCTCCCTACGATCCCCACCGGTAAGGAATCTGTCGTCTGTTTACCAACGGAGACCCCTCCGATAGCATCACGACCAATGGAGCTAAGGGCAGCCATAAATCATCGCCAGGTAGGGTGATCAAATCGATTTCCAATCGATTTCGAAGCGGGTAGACATACATAACCTTTGAAGCACCATAGCGCATTTTTAGGAAAGCACCGCACCCCAATCAAACATCTACAATCAAACGTAGGGAGTTCATCAAACTCGATGGCTAGGGTTTTAGGTCTTCTCTATTTTGGTTGTCTTTAGGTAAGCGCTTGTGGTTGCAAATTTTGACGCAGGGTTTTCAAACGAGTCGCAGCGTCCAGACCCTGTCTTTCAGTTTGACACCATCGAATCGGCTTTAGCGGATTTGGCCGCAGGCCGTTCCATTGTGGTGGTTGACGATGAAAATCGTGAAAATGAAGGCGATGTGATTTGTGCCGCTCAGTTCGCCACGCCAGACATGATCAATTTTATGGCGGTCGAGGCCCGCGGGCTGATTTGTTTGGCAATGACGGGGCGACGGTTAGACGAGTTAGACCTGCCGCTCATGGTCAGCAGCAGCTCGTTTGAAGATGAGAATGAGCAGACCGCCTTTACCGTTAGCATTGATGCGGCCTTGCACTGGGGGGTCACCACGGGGATCTCTGCAGAAGACCGGGCTCGCACGATTCAGGTGGCGATCAATCCGCGGGCGGTCCCTCACGATTTACGTCGACCTGGGCATATTTTCCCCCTGCGGGCTAAAGAAGGAGGGGTGCTTAAGCGCGCAGGTCATACCGAAGCCGGGGTTGATTTAGCGCAACTGGCCGGGCTCTATCCGGCTGGGGTAATTTGCGAAATCCAAAATCCGGACGGGTCGATGGCGCGACTGCCAGAGCTAATTGACTATGCTCAAACCCATGGCCTCAAGCTGATTAGCATCGCTGATTTAATCCGCTATCGGCTACGGCATGAGCGCTTTGTCCAGCGCGAAGCGATCGCAGAGATTCCCAGCCAGTTTGGCAAGTTTCAAATCTACGCCTATCGCAATCTCCTCGATAACGCCGAGCATGTGGCACTGGTCAAAGGAGATCCGACCACCTTCGGCGATCAGCCCGTCATGGTGCGGGTACATTCAGAATGCCTGACCGGCGATGCCTTTGGGTCGCTGCGCTGCGACTGTCGAATGCAGCTACAGGCCGCCCTCAAAATGATTGAGAATGCAGGGAAGGGGGTGGTTGTCTATCTGCGCCAGGAAGGTCGAGGCATTGGTTTAGTCAACAAGCTCAAGGCCTACTCTTTGCAAGATATGGGGCTAGATACGGTAGAGGCCAACGAAAAGCTGGGGCTGCCGGTCGATCAGCGCAACTACGGTATCGGTGCCCAGATCCTCAACGATATCGGCGTGCAGCAGTTTCGCTTGATCACTAACAATCCTCGTAAGATTGCGGGTCTCAAAGGCTATGGTCTAGAAATGGTGGATCGGGTGCCGCTGCTGATCGAGGCCACGTCTTATAACTACAACTATTTGGCGACTAAGGCTAAAAAACTTGGGCATCTGCTATTGCAGGCCTATTTAGCCACCGTCGCAATTCACTGGCGCAGTTCACTATCGATAACCGAGCGCTATGAACGCCTCGAACGGCTGCGGCAGCTCGCCCAGCGCCAGGGGCTGCTGCTCCAGGAGGAAGTGCGCTCGGTGGCGGTGGCGGTGTTTGAGCGGGCGTCGCTGATTGCCAACCTCGGCGTCTCCCAGACTGAAGGGCTGGCGTCTGACTGGTATCAAGATGTGACCCATCCTTATGTAGGTGCGATCGCAAAGCTCCTCGACGAGCTGACCACCTGGGAAGATATCACCCAGCTTGATTTTTTAGTTTCGACGGGGGCCGATCCGTTTACCACGCTCCAGGTTAGGCTCGACCACCAAACTTTTGACGGAGCGGCGGTGCTACCCTCCCAGGTCTGCAAATCGTTAGAGACCCAGCGAATTTATATGTTTACCAATAATTAGCGCCGCAGCTAGGGAGCGGGAGCGGGGGAAGCCTCTGGTAAAGCCAGAGTTCTCCCAAGCTGAGGGGTGCTGCCTGAATGTAGATTGGTCGCTGCCGGGCTGGCCTGCTGCCGCCGGGCTAGAATGCCGCCTTCCAGCGCACCCACCGCTTCGACAAATTGAGGGTCGGCGCTGGTACCCAGCAGATCTGGATTTTGGCTGAGCGCCTGCTGCTGGTTACGGGTCAGCTCAATATACACATCCGGAGAGATTCCCTTGCTGCTAATGTCGGTGCCATTGGGGGTGTAGTAGTGGGCCACCGTCACCGCAATGCCAGAGCCATCAGAGAGACCGTGGAGAGACTGTACCAGGGCCTTTCCAAACGTGGGGCTACCGACCACCACAGCCCGATTGTTATCCCTCAGCGCACCAGTCACAATTTCACTAGAGCTGGCCGACTGGCCGTTGACCAATACGGCCAGTGGCAGGTCCGTTAGCGCTGTCCGATTGGCCGAAATCTCATCATCGTTGCCGTCGCGATCAACGGTGCGGACGATAGGGCCACGCGGCAGCCACATCCGGCTAATGTCAATACTGGCATTGAGGAGCCCGCCCGGATTGTTGCGCAGATCAAGGACAAAAGCTTCCACGTTCTCTTCGGTGTCTAGCTGTTCGATGGCAACCTGCATTTGCTCAGCTGCGTGGGCGCTAAACTCGCTCAAACGAATATAGCCGATCCGAATGTCGCTTTGCTCCCGGACATCGTAGTCAACGGTGGCGACCTCTAAGCGGGCACGGGTCAAGACAACCGTTTCTGAACGACCGGCTCTTTCAAGAGTTACCGTCACCTGAGACCCCTGTTCACCTCGAATCAGCTGCGAAACGGTCTCAACGCTGAGCCGCTCAGTAGAGCGGCCGTCTACCATCACAATCCGATCGCCGCTGCGAATATCAGATTGAGCCGCCGGGGAGCCTTCGATGACGCTGACGACAACAATGCTGTCGTCCTCCCGACGCAGCTGCATACCCACTCCAGAAACCTCTCCTGAAGTTTGTTCCGTGAGCTCGGCATACTGGTCAGGGTCTAAAAAGCGGGTGTAAGGGTCGTTGAGCTGCTGGAGGGCACGTCTGAGCTCACGGTAGGCCTCTCGCCTCGAACTGTAGTCCTGGGAGAGCAAAGTCTGACGGATGGCTATCCAGTCGGTGCGATTAAAAGACCCGTCGACATATTCTCGATAAACAATTTGCCAGGCTTCGTCGAGAACAGACTTAGGGCTATCTTGAAAGGCCTCAACCGGGCCAGGCATCAAAACAGCCAGCGGGGAAACTACCGCAGCGGCTGCGATCGCAATGCCAGAAATGAATGACCAAGATATGTTTTCAGAATATTTCTCAGAATATTTCATTGAAGCGGCTACAGCGCAGTTAGGAAAAATCAGATATCAAACATGGACGGAAACAGCTATCGGT
>JBCBZL010000204.1:0-9303 GCA_039815385.1 Cyanobacteria bacterium P01_A01_bin.114 | reverse complement strand
CATCGCGGCGGGGCCGAAAAGGCTCTCGCCTATGCTCTGCACCAGGAATTTGCCAAGTGGGGCTGGCAGGTCACCAACTATGCCCACTACCTAAGCTTGTTTCCGCCAACCTGGGAGGCCCAGCTGAAGCCAGTGACAGCCTGGAGCTGTGCTCACGGGGTTGATCGCTGGCAGGATGACTGTGGCTGTGGCGGCGGGGGGGTGTGGCACCAGCAGTGGCGTAAACCTCTGCGCCAATCTCTAGATTGGCTGAGAGATCGGCTGGCTGATATTTATGAAGCCCACGGCGGTGAGCTGTTTGCCGATGTGTGGGCAGCTCGGAACGATTATGTCGAGGTGATCTGCGATCGCAGCCCCCGCACCCTCAATCAGTTTTTTAATCGTCATCAGACCCATCGGCTCACCTCCGCTGAGAAGACAGACGCCCTGCGGCTGCTCGAAATGCAGCGCCATGCCCTGCTGATGTACACTAGCTGCGGCTGGTTTTTTGAAGAGATTTCTCGCCCCGAGGGCACCCAGATTCTCAGATATGCGGGTCGCGCCATTGAGCTCGCAGAAGAGGTCTCTGGGCAGGTGCTGGAAGCTGGCTTCCTAGAGCGACTGGCCCACGCCCCCAGCAACATTCCCCACTTTAAGAATGGGGCAGGCATTTATCGCGACCTGGTGCTGCCTTCTCGCATCGCCCTGGAAAAAGTTGCCGCCCACTATGCGCTGTCGTCGCTGTTTAACACCTATCACACCGAGCAGCAGCTCTACTGCTACACGCTCTATCAAAAAGACTATCACCGTCAAACCTTAGGATCGCTGACCCTGACGGTGGGGCAGGTGCAAATTGTTTCCAACATTACCCAGGAGAAAACCAACCTCATCTTTGCTGTCTTGCACCTGGGCGGCTGGGATTTTCACTGCGGTATCCAGGCTTTTAAGAGCCGACCGGCCTATACCCGCGCTAAGGAGTCAGTGCTACAAGCCTTTGGCCACGTCAGCGTAGCTCAAACCATTGTGGCGATCAACGATGCCTTTGGGGAGCAAACCTTTAGCTTACAAAGCCTGTTTGCCGAAGAGCGTCACCGCATTATGCGGCTGCTTAGCCAGGATACGCTTCAGCGCCTTGACCAGCTTTACACCCAGATCTATCGCGAAAACTATGGCATTTTGATGGCATTTCATCGCGATCTCATCTCCGTGCCTCAAGAGCTCCAGGTGGCTGCTGAAATTGCCCTCAATCACCGCGCCCTCAACACTATTCGCAACTTAGAAGCTGATCTCGGCGACGTCACCGAAAACGTCTTGGATATTAGTACCAGCTACGTTGCTGAGCTCGAAGGGGTGGCCTTAGAAGCCAGCCACTTTAACTGCCAGCTCAAGCTGTCAGGTGCTAAAGAGATTCTAGAACAGCTGATTGTGCAAGCCCTGCGTCAGACCCTGCAAGCGTCTGAGCCCAAGGTGATTGAGGCTGCCGTCACCGGCATCAATCGGCTGATTGCCCTGGGCGAAAAGCTCCAGCTCGATCTCAGCCTCGATCGCGCCCAGGAGACCTACTACCACTATCTGCACACAGACTTTATGGCCCAAGAACAGCCGCCAGAAGTTGCCCAAAATCTTCTGCAAATTGGTCAGCAGCTCGCAGTGTGCAGCGTTCCTATGGTGATGCATGACGCATTGAACAATTAGGATCTTTGGAATAGGCTTGTACGGAGTTGTCGTACAGTCCGACCCGCCTGGCTCCTAAATATTATGAATAGCGTCAGCATAAACCGCTTTAGGGAAAACCTCGAAACCCTTGTGGAAAAGGTACTTAGCACCCACATGCCTCTGAAAGTCACTCGGCGTTCTGGCGACGATTTCGTTGTACTGAGCGCCGATGACTGGGAAAGGGAGCAGGAAACACTGTGCGTCTTACAAAGCAGCAGCCTCATGCAGCAGATAGCTGCATCTCTAGCGACCCATACTCAGGGCAGAGGTTACATTCCTAATGAAGATCCGTTAAATGAGATCACGGGTCTTTGAGGGCAGTACTTGGCAGGTCTATGAGCAGCTTGGAGAAGGTCTATGAGCAGCTTGGAGAAAAGGACAAAAATAAATCTCAGTAGCCATGGGGCAGACAGAAAATAAAGGGCAATCGCTGGCGATTCTGCATGAAACGTTGAGAGAACTAAAAAAAGAGGGTAATGCTGACGGTGCAGAATCTGAACTTATCAAAGCCAAGATTAAGAAAGCGCTTCCGGCGGTAGATACCGGGGGGAAACTTCCGCAGAAGAAAACGCCCAGCGGCAGAGCACAGGTTCTTCATATGAACTACCTGCGCAGCCAAACAGCTCAAGGTATTGAGACAGAACTTGAACACCTGAGATTTTTTGCCAGAACAGCCAAGGAACTCGGGCTGCGCCTGGAAATTTTAACCCACTGGGAAAATCGAGCAGACGTTGATCGGGAATTGGAGAAAGCCGAATACGTAGGGCTTGATTACGCCCTTACAGAGAGCCAGCAGCCAGTGTCGAAGTGGGCAGAAGACAGCGTAGAATACCTGTCCAATGGGAAAATGGCAGTGCTCCCCGTTTTTGATAAAGAGCTGCTTGCCTGGGCGATGACCGCAGGCAGGCGACAGCGATGGCAGGGCAAAGTTCCTCAGGAGATTTTGACAGAAGCGCTACAGGAGGATCACCTGTGGGTGCCGTTGGGGATCTGGGTGAATGCCCGAGAGACCGGAGCAGAAGTAGAACGGACGGCTCAGGATAGCGAGCCAGCAGTCGGTCATATCAGAGCCTATATTGAAGGCGGGAACATGCTCACGGGGGAGGATGCGACGGGTAAACCTGTGATTTTAGTGGGTAGGGATGCGATCGCATCCACTGCCCACCTCTATCAGCTAAAAGCTAACGACGTCAGGCAAATCATCCGCGAAGACTTTGGCCTAGATACTATTGATCAGGTTATCTGTGTAGAGCAGCCTGGTCAGTTTCACCTGGACATGGGGATGCTGTTTCTCGGCCAGGGTATTGTCGTGGTGAACGACAGCAGCGCGGCGCTTAACGATGCTACCGAGATGGCAGAAGCAGTTCCCTGTATGACCACGAAAACGATGGCAGCGAAATTGCAGTTGCAATGTGCTCTAGAGACTGCGTCGGCACAAGACTTAAAGTCAGCAGAATTAACGGTTATCCGAGAGAAGTTAGAAAACGGTGTGTTTTACAACTTCTTTAACGGTGAGTTTGTGGTGGGCAAAGACGGTTGTGATTACTACATCACCAACGGCGGGCCAAAAGAGCAGGAAGAAGGATTTGAGGCGCTGATAGTCAAGGAATGGCAGGTTGTGAAAGGCGTGGTTTTTAGCCCCCCAACCGCAGCACAGCAGAGCCTTCAGGAACGGGGCGGAGTCGGTTGCAGACTCAAAGGGAGTAGCCAATAAGGCAGTATTTTGTAGACGTATTTGGCCTTCTCATTAATGGAGTAAGTTCATTCGGAGATAGCGACGACGCGTGGCTTAGATTTCTATAAAGGAATCTTGGCAATTCGATTCATCCATTCGTCCGCTTTGGTGACCGACCAAATCAAAATGAGTTCTTCGATGACTGTCTCTAAAGCTATTTTCCTGGAAACAATTAGGACACCTGAACTCTGCCGGGCAACAAGAAAATTGGCAAATTCGCTCGGCATCGTTCTGCGATCATAGGTCACCAAAATACGTTTTTGCTTTGCAGACAAAGTCAGTACCTCTTCGTCTGTCAATCCTTCTAAGCCAGCCTCTGTAGCTGTTTGAAAGTTGATTTTAGCCTGTCGGCGGATAACCCCTGTTACGATTGCCTGATTCAAGTCAGCATCCGCTTGGAATTGAACATTTGCCATTACTTTGATTTTGGCAAATTCCGAGCAGTCACTAATTTCTGATGCAATGAAGGCGCATCGACTTGCAGAGGCTGCAGCATGTTATCAAATGCTTGCTCTTCAGCTTTCAGATAAGTGTCAATTTTAGAACGATTTGCCAGATAGAACGTTATTGCACCATAGACTTTCTCTAAATCAAGTAGAGGAAAAGATTGGGCGATGCTTTCAGGTAATAGCCCTTTCCGGAAGGCATACACGACAGAATCCAGCGAGATTCGAGTACCAATAATCCAGTACCCTTCGTTCTTAAACTCTACATACGGTTTAGTGGCTATAGCAGACATCAATTTAGCACCAGCTACTTCCGAATCATAAACCCGCATCTGGTAAACATGCTATCGGTTTCGGCAAATTGAGTTATCACGGTTGTTATGCTTTGAGTGCATCTCAGTTTTGTAAGTCGCCGCCAGCACTCAACCTAAATCCCTCTCCCGAGGGGAGAGGGACATTAAGTCCGGCTCCCCTCGGGAGAGGGAGAAGGGGCTGGGGGATGAGGGCTCCAGCCTTGCAAAATCGGGATGCACTCTATGCCTTTAGTCCTGACTCAGCTTTCCTAACACCTGGCTGATTTGACTTGTTTGCTCAATAAGGCAGATCGTCCTCTAAGTTGTAATCACCGTTATGAGCGCCGTTGTAATCACCTCCTTGCTCAGCCGCCAGGGGTTTTTCAGAGGGTTGGGGTATCTTATACCTCTTCGGCTTTTTAGGGGTGGACGGTTTTGGAGAAGGCACCAGTTCCAACTGGTGCTGGCTAAGGGATACCTTCTGCCGTCGTCGTGACGAGATATTCTCTTCAGTCGTTTCCTCGGCAATTACCTCGTACAGCAGGGCCAGCTTATTGCCATCCCCTTTTCTTAAAATCCGCCCTAGTCGCTGAATGTACTCGCGGGTAGAGCCGGTGCCTGAGAGCAAAACTGCCACCCGAGCTTCGGGCACATCTACCCCTTCATTGAGCACATGGGAGACCACCAGAGTTGTATAAGCCCCCGAGCGAAAATTTTGCAAAATGGCGTGGCGCTCTTTGACTGGCGTTTGGTGAGTGATCGCCGGAATCAAAAAATCTTGAGAGATGCGATAAACCGTGGCATTGTCGTTGGTAAAGACAATCGTGCGGTCGGGGTAGTGCTGGCTGAGCAGGTTTTCGAGCACCGCTAGCTTACCCTCGGTACCCAGGGCGATCGACTTGGCTTCTCGATGGGCCAGCATTGCCCGTCGGCCCGGCTGAGACCGGGCGCTCATTTGCACAAACCGTTTCCACCCCTCGGCGCTGCCCAGCCAGATATTTGACTGCTGCAAAAAGTCATTGCGCCGCTGGATTAGCTCGCGGTAGCGCTCTCGCTCGGTGGGTGATAGCTGCACCCGCAGCTGCACAATCTGGTAGGGGGCCAGCGCTTGCCCCGATAGCTCGGCAGCAGTTTTGCGGTAGACCACAGGCCCCAGCAGCGTGTCGAGATCTTCGTGACGACCGTCAGCACGCTCTGGAGTGGCAGATAGCCCCAGGCGATACGGGGCGACGGCGTATTCGGCAATGACTCGGTTAAAGTCGCTGGGCAGGTGATGGCACTCGTCACAGATCAGCAAGCCGTAGCGGTTGCCCAAAGATTCGGCCTGGATGGCGGCACTGTCATAGGTGGCGACCAGGATGGGGGTGCGATCGCGACTGCCCCCGCCCAACAACCCCACCTCCACCTGAGGAAACGCCTTTTTGAGATGGGCATACCACTGGTGCATTAGATCCAGCGTTGGCACCGTGATGAGCGTGCTGCGTGGGGTTGCCTGCATCGCCAGCTGAGCCAGATAGGTTTTACCCGCCGCCGTGGGCAATACCACCACCCCGCGCCAGCCAGCCTGGACCCAAGCCTGCAGCGCCTCCGTTTGATGGGGGTAGGGCGACCAGGTGAGATGTGGGGTCAGCTCTAGAGAGGCAAAGTCACCCGCCTTGTCTTGAAAGTTAGTTTGCTCGGCCCTAAGCCGTTCTACTAGGGTGCGATATTGATTGGCTGGAATCCGAAACCGTTCTACCCGATCATCCCAGACTGCATGATCGATCCAGCCGCGCCCTCGCGGCGGTGGATGCAAAATTAAGGTACCGCGATCAAAGGTGAGGGTAGGGGTTCTCGCCATATCGCATCAGCATCGAGGCAGACAGCCTGAAAAAAGGTCTTGGAGACTTGCTCTAAAGCACACTTGCTCTAAGTTACTATAGCGGCTTACGGTATCTTGACTGGCCCACCCTGGGTTCAAGCAACTGAGTTCAAGCAACTGAGTTCGAGCAAACGGGATAAACTAGAAACCGGTCAAAACAGACATCTTCTACCTTCAATTCCCACTAACCCACTACCCACTACCCATCACTCCACCACCCACTACCCTCCCCTCTCTTCAACCCCTAATGACCGATTCAGCCCACCACCGTATCGAAAAAGACTCTATGGGAGAACGCCAGCTCCCCGACTCGGCCTACTACGGCATTCAAACTCTGCGCGCCCTTGAGAATTTTGCGATCAGCGGGCTCAAGCCACTGCCAACCTATGTCGATGCCTGCGTGCTGATTAAAAAAGCGACGGCCCTGACCAATGCAGAGCTGGAGTGTATCCCGACCGAGATTAGCCAGGCGGTGGTGCAGGCCGCCGATGAAATTCTCAACGGCCAGCTGCGAGACCAGTTTGTCGTGGATGTCTATCAGGCAGGGGCGGGCACCTCTCACCACATGAACGTTAACGAGGTACTGGCCAACCGTGCCCTCGAAATTGTGGGGGATGCCAAGGGCAACTACAGCCGCATCAGCCCTAATGACCACGTCAACTATGGCCAGTCGACCAACGATGTGATCCCCACGGCAATTCGCATTGGCGGGCTGCTGGCGCTGACCCATACGCTGTATCCTGCGTTGGACGGCGCGATCGCAACCCTGCATACCCAAGCCGACGAGTTTCAATCGATCGTACGCTCGGGGCGCACCCACCTCCAGGATGCCGTCCCGGTGCGCCTAGGTGAAACCTTTCGGGCCTGGAAAACGATTCTCAGCGACCACCAGCGGCGGATTCGGACCGCGGCCCAGGAGCTAACCGTGCTGGGGCTCGGCGGCAGCGCTGCGGGAACCGGGCTCAACACCCATCCTCGCTATCGCCATCGGGTGGCGGAGGTTCTCTCTGAGTTGCTCAATATTCCCCTAAGCTCGGCTCCTCATCTGATGGCCGCGATGCAGAGCATGGCCCCTTTTGTCGCTGTTTCTAGCAGCCTGCGTAACCTGGCCCAAGACCTGGCTAAAATTTCCCACGATCTGCGGCTGCTCGACTCTGGTCCTAAAACGGGTCTCAAAGAAATTCAGCTGCCCCCGGTGCAGCCCGGCTCCTCGATTATGCCGGGCAAATATAATCCGGTGATGGCTGAGATGACCTCAATGGTGTGCTTTCAGGTGATGGGCTACGATCAGGCCATTGCCCTGGCTGCCCAAGCGGGTCAGCTAGAATTAAACGTGATGATGCCCCTAATTGCCTACAATTTAATCCATAGTATTGAAATTTTGGGCAATACTGTGACTGCTCTTGACCAGCGCTGCTTGCAGGGCATTACTGCCCAGTCTGAACGCTGTCAGGGTTACGCTGAGGCTAGTCTAGCCCTGGTGACGGCTTTGAATCCTCATATTGGGTATTTGAATGCGGCTGCGATCGCAAAAGAATCCCTAGACACTGGCAAACCTCTGCGCCAGCTCGTCTTAGAACACGGCATGATGGATGAGGATAAGCTGAACGAGGTGCTGGATTTGGAAAAGATGAGTCAGCTGCCGGGATGATTTTGGATTGGGCGAATTTGGTTTTCCGTTGATTGATCGAAATGGTGGGTTTAGATTGATCAATATCCCGGAGACATGCAGGCAGCCCGTAACCCACCCTGCACCTTTCGCCCTTCGCCCTTCGCCTTTCGCCCTTCGCCTTTCGCCTTTCCCCCTATGACCTCCTACACCTCCCCCCAACCCGACGCCTACAGCATTGACTCCGAAGCCTGGTGGGTCCAGCAGTGGGTCGATTTGCTCAACTCCTATCGGTTCAAAAAGCGACTAGAGCGAGGGCGACGCTATGCGCGGGAAGGTCATATTCTGAGTCTGGAGTTTAAAGAAGAAAAGGTATTTGCCAAAGTTCAGGGCACTGCAGATGAGCCCTATGAACTCTCGATTTGGATTGATTGCTTCTCAGACGAAGACTGGGACTACGTGATCGAGACCCTATCCCAGCAGGCGCTCTACTCAGCCCAGCTGCTAGCCGGAGAGATGCCCGCCGATATTGAAGCCGTATTTACGACCAACGGACTAAGCCTGTTTCCTTTTACCCTGTCCGATGTTCATTCGCGCTGTAGCTGCCCAGATCCCAAAAATCCTTGCAAACACATCGCCGCTGTGTACTATCAGCTGGGCGATTTTTTCCGAGAGGATCCGTTTGTGCTATTTCAGCTACGGGGCAAAAGCAAGGAGAAGATTTTAGAAACCCTCAGGCAGAAGCGTCGCGTTCAGACCGATGCAGATGCCGACACGCCCCAGGTAGATACGACCGAAACAGCTCCTTTGGCCGCCGCTGCCCAGCCGCTGCCAGTGGATGAATTTTGGCAGTACGAGCATTCCCTTGATCCGGCACTGGTTGTGATTACCCCCTCAGATCAAACCGTACTGGATGTTTTAGGCACGTTACCGCTGCCCGCCAGCGACGCCCAGGCGGTGATGGCCCATCTGACCAACGTGTATCAGGCGGTTGCACAGCAGGCCATGATTGCCGCTCTGAGCTAGGTTAAGTTCTCAAAACTAATCTACCCTGACCCTCAACTACCTGCCGATAAAAGCCGACGTAGCCCCATCCAACCAATTGCGGTGTAGCCCACGGCTAAGAGCAAGCTGCTGACGGCAATGCGGATGCTGGCCTTGGTCGCTTCAGTGCGGACTCTTTGAGCCGCTTCTTCTCGGCGGGTGCCAATTTCTGTTTTGAGCTGGGTTTCTAACTGACCTGCCTGCTGCTGCAAAAACTGATCAATTGACTGGGGATTACTGCGAAATTCTTCGATGCGAGCGGCCTGCTCTTGACTGACCTGGCCACTCTCAATGGCCTGCTGGAGACGAGCCTCATCCTGTAGCAACGCATCAATTTGGTTACGCTGCTGAGAAACTTCTGCCCCGAGCCGCTGCTCTAGCTGGGAAGTGGCTTGAGTGGCCTCTTCAGTAACCTGAGTGAGCGCATCTTGGCTCTGTATTCGCACATTGTTGGGATGCAAAAACGTTAGCAAAATGAAGATAATGCCCAGAATGGATGACAGCACACAGGTCCAAAATCGCAGGTCGAGAAACAGATTACTAGAGCGTGAGCGATTGCCCACGTAGCTCTCGATCCAAAACCCCGTAAATAGCAGGGCAATGCCTACTAGGGGAACGAT
>JBCBZL010000346.1:0-4853 GCA_039815385.1 Cyanobacteria bacterium P01_A01_bin.114 | reverse complement strand
TGGGCTGCCTGGCGATGGTGATGATCTTTCACGCGATCAAGGCCGGCTGGACGGCCGGCATCCGGCGCATCTTCGAGACCGGGATGATCCCTGGGCACAGGGCGCGTGCTAGAAAACTTTAGTCAAATGGAACGCGTCTTCAGCGGTCGTTCTCGTGATCTGTAGATTGAATGTTCACACTTAAATGTTCACACTTAGGCGCTGGTGGGATAGATATTCAACAAAGGCTGGGCTGATTGCTTTAGCGCTGGGTTGCGCATGGGCAATGCGTCAGACAGACGGGGTTGTAATTTATGAAGCCTATCAGTTGATGACCAGGCCTATTCAGCCTGGGCTAACTCAGGCTGAGCGTCTCGAGAATGCCTATGTGCTCGAGCTACAGCAGCGCGTCGTTGAGCTTGAAAACCAAAATCAAAAGCTGCGAGAGCTGATTGACTATAGTGAAGGCACGGCTCGCCCTAGCACCTTGGCCGCAGTTATCGGTCGTGGGGCAGATCACTGGTGGCAGCAGATTATCCTCAATCGAGGTAGCGAAGACAAGATTCAAGCGGGCTACGTGGTGACTGGGCCCGGTGGGCTAGTCGGGCGGGTGGTGAGTGTGTCTCCGCACACGAGTCGAGTTCTTTTACTCACCGACTCTACCAGTCAAATCGGGGTCAAGGTAAGCCGCAGTCGATCGATGGGGGTGCTGCGAGGCCGGGCAGATGGTCGCATCATCATGGAATTTTTTGACAAGGTGCCCGATGTAAAACCCGGAGATGTGATCGTCACTTCGTCCTATAGTCGATTGTTTCCAAAAGATATCCCGGTGGGTCGAGTGGAATCGATCAATTTGGAAAAAGGGCCTGCGCCTGAGGCGATTATTCAGCTATCTTCTCCCCTAAACACGCTTGAGTGGGTGACCATTCATCCTTTTGAGCCACTGCTTGATGTGGATGCCCCCCCGGCGCAAATTATTGATGGGAATGACAGTCAATAAAAACAACGCCTAACCTATGACGCTATCTCGTCGAAAATCGAAGCGCTCTGAATCGCAACGAAGCTTACTGAACTGGTGCGTAACGATTGGTTCAGTTTTGCTCTGCTTGCTAATTTCACCCACTCGCTTTCCAGGGGCTGAGCTATTGGGGATTACACCCAGCTGGCTGATGATTTGGGTGGTGGCCTGGAGCGTTAATCGCACCGTATTGGATGGTGCAGTAGCTGGTTTGGTGCTAGGCCTGCTGCAAGATGGCCTAACGGCTCACTACCCGACCCACGCGCTTAGCTTGATGGTCGTCGGCATTTTAACCGCACGCCTCCAAAAGCAGCGCTATATTCAAGAAGATATTATTTCGGTAGCTTTGATTGTGTTTGGCATGGCCGTCGTGGCAGAAACGGTCATGGCGCTACAAATTAGTGCCCACCACTTACTGCTGCCCAACTCACCCTACGCCTCTCTGGGTGAAATTTGGCTTTATCAGCAGAAAACAGCGTTGAGTTCGGCGATCTTAAGCAGCCTTTGGGCACCTGCACTGTACTACCCTCTCAAGCGCTGGTGGGAAAAATATAGCCCGCCTCGGGAGATGGATTAAACTGCTGCAACAGGCCGTCGATTAAGATCCTTTGGATTGCTGACAAAAGGGTGGGATGCACCTCATTGGGGTTGAGCCGTTCAAGATAGGACTGGCTACGAACCCCACAGGTGAGTGCCACAGTTTGAATCTCAGCCGTTTGGCCAGCAATCACATCAGCCTCTGTGTCGCCAATCATCCAGGTCTGTTTAGTTGAGAAGCCCTGAGCCTGCTGGGATGCGATCGCACTTTTCAATAAATCTACCTTTTGCTCAACTCGATTGAGATGCGCCGCCTGAATATCAGCAGCGCCAAAGATTTGATCAATGTGCTGGCTGAGATCGTGAGCCTGCAAAAAAGACTGTACCTGCCGAGGATGGCGTAACGTAACCATCACGAGTCTGGCCCCACAGCGCTTGATCTGGGCGATAGCCTCATCAGCATCCGGCTGAAGTCGATCCCAACGCAGCAAGTGGGGATGATTAACCAGGCGGCTAACTTGCTGTAGAAACGTGTCAATGACGTCTTCAGCCAGGCCTGACCGAGCGGCAATTTCTCGATCAGCCACCCGGTTTTGCTTCATCCACCAAAATTGTTGTTTAGAGAGGGGGGCAGTTAGCAGCTCTCGATTGTGCTGAGCCTGATAGGTCGCCTTTAGCGTCGATAGCCCTAGCTGATAGGTACGATAGTAGCGCTCCGACACATCTACAATTGGGCCATCAAAGTCGCAAAAGACGATGGGAGGATGGGAAACTTCGTGTAACTTTTGGAGCGGACTTTTCAGGAAATCAATCAGGCTTAAAGGGAAAGACAACTTCGTGCGCCTCCTCAAGAATGATGCACAGCTCATCGCTTAATGCTTTTTTAACTTTAACAGTCTGAGCCCACACTTTTCATATAGATAAGCACTTTCGCCATAAAATACGCTTATATGCTTATACTTTTATTGAGAGCTTAAGTAAACTTTTGCAAACTCTGTTTCCATTAATATTACCCATGCATTAGGCATTAGCTTCACGCATCAGCAAATCAGCTTCACGCTCTAACAAATTCACGCTCTAACAAATTCACGCTCTAACAAAATTGTGACAGGGCCGTCATTTGCAATCATTACCTGCATCATGGCCCCAAACTGTCCAGTTTCGACAGTTATGTTATTGCCCCTTAATTTTTCGACAAATTGCCTGTACAGGTTTTCTGCAGCAGCAGGCGCTGCTGAGCGCGCAAACGAGGGACGCCGCCCCTTACGGCAGTCTCCGTACAGCGTAAACTGACTAATCACCAGCAGCTCACCCTGAATATCTTGTACAGAAAGGTCAAAGCGCCCGTTGGGGCCGTCTGGAAATAAGCGCAGCGACAGGCACTTGCTGACCATCCAGTCCACTTCAGCCAGGGTGTCAGTGGCCGCGATACCCACCAGCAGATTTAGCCCGCGGCCAATTTTGCCAATGACTTTGCCGTCCACGGTTACCTCAGACGCGGTCACCCGCTGCACTACAACCCGCATCGTTCGCTACCAGCTTCCTATTTTGACGGGTGGCGTGCACCGACTAAGCGCCAAACCCTTGCCCTCGATTCGCCGAAGCCACACAGAAGCATTTCTCGATTTGCTCCTTTAGGGCGGCATGGTCTAAATCTTGGCCGATTAGCACCAGCTGTGTTTTTTTGGGTCGATCGTTCCACTCTTCATCTTCAAGGGAAAACCGCTTGCCGCTGAGGTGGAAGATATGCCGTTTTGGGCTTTCGTCGAACCACAAAATACCTTTAGCTCGAAAGATATTAGCAGGCAGCTGGTTGTCTAAGAAATGCTGAAATTTACGAATCGCTAAGGGCTGGTCTCGCGCAAAGGAAATAGACGTAAATCCATCTACGTCTAAGTGGGAATGCCCATGGTCGTGGTCATGGGCGTGGCCGTGGTCATGATCGTGTCCATGCTTGTGCTCGTGTCCATGATCGTGCTCGTGCTCATGTTCACAGTGCCCGTGATCGTGGTCGCAGTTGGCGTGGTCATCATGGTCGCCATGCTCGTCTTCGGTCTTTCCAAAGTATTGATCAGATTCAAATAGCCCCACGCTCAAAATCAGCGGCAGCGGCACCTGTGACTGAGTGGTGCGCAAAATTCGTGCCCCTTCCTTGACCTCCCGGATTTTGACCTCCAGCAGATCCAGGTCAGCTTCATCGACTAAATCAGCCTTATTGAGCAGGAGGATATCACCGTAGGCAATCTGGTTATAGGCAGCCTGAGAGTTGAATAAATCTAAGCTGTAGTTCTCGGCATCGACCACCGTCACAATGGAATCTAGCCGGGTTAAATCCCGCAGCTCTGTACCCAAGAACGTTAGCGCCACCGGCAGCGGGTCAGCCAAACCTGTGGTTTCGACCACCAGGTAGTCAATTTTATCTTGCCGTTCTAGAACTTTGTAGACTGCTTCAAGCAGGTCGTTGTTGATAGTGCAGCAGATGCAGCCGTTGCTCAGCTCCACCATAGTGTCGTCGTCGCCTGTGGTAATCAGCAGGTCGTTATCAATGCCGATTTCCCCAAACTCATTGACCAGGACTGCCGTTTTAAGCCCGTCTTGATTGGTCAGGATGTGGTTAAGCAGCGTGGTTTTACCACTGCCTAAAAAGCCCGTGATGATAGTGACGGGCAAACCGTGCTTAGAATCATCCATCGTCTTTGGCTGGGTCGGCGTCATTGCAGTCATAGGTCACAAGCAGATTGAGGTGCTGAGTTGGCGAGCTAACAGGGCGATACAGTTTACCCCCATCAATTATTACCTAATTGGCCAAGAGTCGTGTAGTTCGGTTTGTCAAACTGAGCTAGATTCACCAGAGATATCTGCCAGCTGTTTAGCAAACCAGGCAGCAGCCTGGCCGTTACCCTGCTGGATGTGTGCAAAGGTCGCATCTAATAAAGATATCGGCAATCCCTGCAGGGCAATCGATATCTCGATCGGCTGATAGCGCTGTTTTTCATCCAGCCTGAATGCGAAGACTCTGAGCGCGCTGACATCGATCACCCAGTACTCAGGGACACCCAAAGCTGCATAGAGCTGCTTTTTTTCATCCAGATCGCTGGAGAGGGTGGTATCAGCGACTTCACCCACCAGATCGGGCACGCGCCACTGGCCTAGATTAATAAATCGCCTTTCTCCAGGCTGCCGTTTGGGGGCACCCCCCCCGATGTAAAGTACCTGATCAGGGGCGGCTGCCTCGTACCCGATCTTCTCAAGTTGGCACCCACCTAGCGAATCAAAGATAATATCGGGCTGCCGAGCAAACCAGAGCGTGTATATCATC
>JBCBZL010000333.1:0-5204 GCA_039815385.1 Cyanobacteria bacterium P01_A01_bin.114 | reverse complement strand
GATGGTACGGCTGAAATCACTCCCCTCAATGACCTTCAGCGTCGCATCTTAGCGCTGATGAAAATCCCTGAAACCATTTATGAGGTGCCGGTCCAAACTTGACTTATTCCAAACACCGCTCAGAAATGAGCGAACGAGCAGCCGTTATTGATGGGCTGATAGATAGCATCTTGGGCCGCTTCAATCTGAGCTTTCAGATGGGCGGGGTAAAAATCAACCTCTGGATGAGCGGCAAACGCATTAAACTCGGTGTTGAACATGCGGATGATTTGCCGAGATTCATTGTTCAAAATAGCTTGTGTCTGACCGTCCCAAAGCACGGGTACGGTAACTCTCCCGGTGTAGTCAGGCGCTGCTTTTACATAAATTTGCCAGAGGTAGTCCGCCCTATTCTCACTGTCAGAAATGGCACCGGGATAGTCCGAAAATTTCCACCAGCCTTGGTCGCTAATGACCGGGTCTACAATCTAGATGCAAATCAATAGGCAAGCTAATCGTCAGGACGACGTACTTTGTAAGACCAGTTCCCCCCCAGGTACAGCCGGTGCGTCTAGGGGATCAATGGTGATCAGGACTTGAGCCGGAGAAGCCACGCAAATATCGTCTGGAACAGACCACTGTAAACTGCCAGTCTGATTGGCCTTAAACTGTCCGCAGAACACGGGCGCTGTTTGTTTGTCAGCAATGGCCCAAAGCCGATAAATTTGTTCCTCGGGCAGCGTCGGTAGGTTATTTGCCACCAGGGCAACTTCACTGTGGCCTGGCACCACGATCAGGCTACCGGTCGTATCCACCAGTCGGCCAGTGCCTGCGAGGGTATAGACCTGGCGGGTGGGCTGCTGCAGGGTAGCCAGAACGGTGCTAGCCTGCTCGAGATCTTGCTGAAGCTGCTGGATAGTCGTTTGGGCAGCGGCCAGGGCCTTTTGTCGATTAGCCAGTGTCTGCCGCAGTCGCCAGTTGTCAAACCCAAGGGTCAGTAGGGCTAAGGCCGCGATCGCACCCCAACCCCAGCGAACCCACGACATAGACCGTGGCGCATTCGCTTGCGGCTGAGTGACCGCATTCAGCAGAGCAGGCTCTAAGTGGGGAGGCGGGGGCTGCAATGTCAGGGCCGTTGGCAACGTGTCTAAGGTTTTCTCATAGGCTAAGAGCTCTGCTTTAAGGGTGGGCTGCTCAGCCAATAACCGATCAAGCTCTGCTTGTTCGTCACGACTCAGGTCACCGAGGGCGTGCCCCGCGAGCAAGTCTTGCCATCGATCAGGCAGGCCAGAATCGGGCAGGCCAGAATCAGGACGGTCAGAATCAGGACGGTCAGAACGGTTCATCATCGGCCAGGTGAAATTTGATCGTCAAGGGCACGGCGAAGTTTCTTGAGCCCCTGGCGGGAGCGAGTTTTGACAGTACCCAGGGGGATGCTTAACCGGTGGGCGATCTCTGACTGGCTAAGCCCTTCGTAGTAGGCGATTTCCAGAACTTCTCGCTCTGAATGGGGAAGCCCCAGCAGCGCAGTTCGAACCTGCTGAGCGGCTTCACCTTGGGTGGCGTGCTCTAGAGGGGCGTTATCGATAGGGGGCTCGACGGTGGTGCGACAGCGCTGTAAAAGGCGATGACGTGATTTTCGCGATCGCACTCGGTCAATCGAACGCGATCGCGTGATCATCACCAAAAATCGCTTTAAAGAGCCTCGACTTGAGTCGTAGCGGCACTGATGCCAAAGGGTCAAAAAGATTTCTTGGGTCATATCTTCGGCTTCTTCTGCGTTGTTCAAGATCCGCAGGGCCAGGGTATAGACCAGGCCAGCATAGCGCTGATAAATTTCTCTGAGCGCCCCTACTTGTTTAGCCTGAATAGCTTCGATCAATGCCTCGTCTGTAGCCGCATCAACCGCTACAGCATATTCTTGGTAAGCGGCATCAAAACCCATATCCTCAATCTGAATGGCCTGACGCTCACTCGTCTAATATGCGAACGGCGACGGCGCTGGCCTTAAAGTTATAGAGCAACCCTTCTAGCTCAATGGGGGTTCCTACTTTTATTTTGTTATTGCCTAGCACGGGGCCATTGGGCGTAATTTGGGCTTCTCCGCCGAGGGTGATTAGCATATCAGCCGTATACCCTAGCTCAGGGCGCGGGTCGGGAAAAGACGCGACGGTGCCGTCTGGCTGAGGAACAGCCGTGCTCCGAGGCAGAGACTGTACATCCTTAACCTCGACCTCACCGTAGGGCTGATTGCGGATGATGATGCTGGTTTTACCCTCAGCTTTCATATCAGCTAGAAACTGCTCTGGGTTGAGGACGGTTAGCCCACGGGCAATTAGGTCAACCTCAATAGGTTGGGTGGTGCCCCCCACCTGGGCGACTGATCCAGACGTGCCTGGGAAGAAGAAAATACCGACAACGACTGCCAAAATCAGCAGTGCTGCGCCGATGTCGAGCACGCTGACCTTGCCAAATAGCCGTCCTTTTGAGTCTAAAATTGCCATAACACTGGAGCGCTCCTGGCCAATGGGCAAGACCTACTTTAGCAAACTTTGGGGAATAGTTTGGGGAATAGATTGTAGCTTAGAACGGATAGGGCTACGGGGCTGAGATATCTGAGCGGATCGCCGTTAACCCAAAAAAAAGAGCCTTAAGCTTTGAGCGCTCAGCAAGCAGACATCAGTCCAACTGCAAGCCACTCAAAACTTAAAACTCAAAAGTTAGAATTTGACGACCAATCGCTTCAGTAAAGCGCTTCAGCCTATTGAAATTGGGCCTACTGAAACATTGGCTCTCTGGTTGATTCACTACTGAGGTAAAGGTTATCTTTTAGATCAATCTTGACGGGTTTTACCTTCCAAATACCGTCACAGTAGTCTTGAATTGAGCGGTCGGAAGAAAATTTACCCATCCGAGCGGCGTTGAGAATCGACATCTTAGTCCAGCGGGTGCGATCGCGATAAGCATCACTCACTTGCTGCTGACAGTCTATATAGGACTGATAATCAGCAAACAACAGGTAGGTATCCTGATTCATCAGAGAATCAATCAGCGGTTTGAACAGATCGCCCTTGCCCCAAGAAAACGCCCCTCGAGCGATGCTATCGATCACTAATCTCAGGTCATCATTGGTGTCGTAGTAGTGTCGGGGGTTATAGCCCGCTGCTTTGAGATCGTAAACCTCATGGGCTGTCAGGCCAAACAGGAAGAAGTTTTCAGCCCCGACCTCTTCGCGAATCTCAACATTGGCCCCGTCTAGCGTTCCGATGGTGAGTGCGCCATTCATCGCAAATTTCATATTGCCGGTTCCAGAGGCTTCTTTGCCCGCCATCGAAACCTGCTCAGACAGATCCGCCGCAGGGTAAATTTGCTGGGCCAGCTTGACGTTAAAGTTTTTGAGGAAAACCACCTTCATGCGATTGTTGACCGCTGGGTCGTTATTGACCACATCAGCCACTGAGGTGATCAGCTTAATCATCAGCTTGGCCATGTGGTAGCCCGGTGCGGCCTTGCCGCCAAATAAGAAAGTCCGAGGCGGAATATCTAGATTGGGATTGGCCTTGAGGCGATGGTAAAGCGAGATGATGTGCAGCACATCTAAATGCTGGCGCTTATATTCATGAATCCGTTTGACCTGAATGTCGAACATCGAGTCGGGATTCACAATAATGCCGTTGTTCTGCTCAATGTACTGGGCGAGCCGACGCTTATTCGCATGCTTAATTTCCCACCAGTCATGCTGAAACCCGGTATCATCTGCCAGCGTTTCTAGCTTTTTGAGCTGGTCGAGGTGGCGGCCCCAGTCTTTGTCAATGCTGCGGTCGAGCAAACCAGCCAGCTTCGGGTTGCTCAGGATCATAAAGCGACGAGGCGTGACCCCATTCGTCATGTTTTGAAACTTCTCAGGATACATCTCGTAGAAGTCTTTGAGGACGTCCTGCTGGAGCAGCTGCGTGTGCAAGGCAGCTACCCCATTAATGGCAAAGCTGCCCACACAGGCCAAATGAGCCATCCGCACGTAGCGCTCCCCAGATTCATCAATCAGAGACATGCGCGAAATCCGCTCGGCTTGATCGGGAAACTTTGCGCGCACGGCGTCTAAAAAGTGATGATTTATCTCACAGATGATCTCGAGGTGGCGCGGCAGCATTTTACCGAACAGCTCGATGGGCCAGCGCTCTAGCGCCTCTGGCATGAGGGTGTGGTTGGTGTAAGCAAAGGTTTTTTGGGTGATGGCCCAGGCCTGATCCCAGGTCATGGCGTGCTCGTCGAGCAGTAGCCGCATTAGCTCAGCGACTGCGATCGCAGGGTGGGTGTCATTGAGCTGGATTGTAAACTTTTCGTGGAACTGCTCAATCGGCAGACCCTGCGTTTTGAGGATACGAATCATGTCTTGCAGAGAGCAGGACACAAAGAAAATCTGCTGGGCCAGGCGCAGCTGCTTACCCTGAGACACGTTGTCATTGGGGTAAAGCACCTTAGACAGCGTTT
The DNA here is from genome assembly GCA_039815385.1 of Cyanobacteria bacterium P01_A01_bin.114. Taxonomy (GTDB): domain Bacteria; phylum Cyanobacteriota; class Cyanobacteriia; order Phormidesmidales; family Phormidesmidaceae; genus SIO4C1. The sequence continues at coordinate 734 of JBCBZL010000333.1, read as the reverse complement.
CAGAGGTCATCTTGGCTTCGACCGCACCTAGATAGTCACCCGAGTTAAACGCCTCAAAGTCAAATGATTCAGGGGCCTCAGCAGACCATAGCCGCAGGGTATTACAGGTATTGGTTTGATATCCCAAAATCGGCGTGTCGTAAGGAACGCCTTTGATCACCTGATAGGGCACCCAGCGCACCCGATAGTGATTGTCAGAATCAAGATAGGCTTCGGTATGGCCGCCCAGCTTAATCTCTACGGCCCACTCTGGACGGGGTAGCTCCCAGGGGTTGCCAAACCGCAGCCACTTGTCGGTGCGCTCAACCTGCCAGCCGTTGTGGATTTCTTGCTTGAAGATGCCAAACTCATAGCGGATCCCGTAGCCCATGGCCGGAATATCAAGCGTCGCCAGTGAATCTTGATAGCAGGCGGCGAGGCGACCTAAGCCACCATTCCCGAGCCCAGGCTCTTCTTCTTGGCCAAGCAGATTGTCTAACGAGAGCCCCAGCTCCTTCATCGCGGTTTCGGCCCGGTCGTAGATCCCCAGGTTAATCAGGTTGTTGCCCAGCTGAGGCCCCATTAAAAACTCAGCTGACAAATAGGCTACGGTACGCGATCCCCGCTGGGTGTAGGTCGCAGCGGTGCTATTCCAGCGCTGCAGCAGGCGATCTCGAACGGTGTAGGCCAACGCCATGTAGTAATCGCGCTGGGTGGCCAAACGGGGAAACTTGCCTTGAACATAGAAAAGATTG
>JBCBZL010000356.1:0-4700 GCA_039815385.1 Cyanobacteria bacterium P01_A01_bin.114 | reverse complement strand
TAGCCATACATAAAGTCATTGCCTGCGGCCCCCCAGAGGTAGTTGTTGCCGCTGTTGCCAGAAATGCTGTTGTTGAGCGCGTTACCATACCCATAGTTGCTAGCAGTGCCAGTCAGCACCAACCGCTCAACATTCGTGCTTAAGACTTTTGAGATAGAGGAATACACGGTGTCGTAGCCAGCACCCGCCGCTTCGCTCACGACGTCGCCAGCATTGTCGACATAGTAGATATCGCTGCCAGTTCCGCCGTACATCGTGTCAGCACCCGAGCCACCGTTCATCGTGTCGTTGCCGGCATAGCCATACATAAAGTCATTGCCTGCGGCCCCCCAGAGGTAGTTGTTGCCGCTGTTGCCAGAAATGCTGTTGTTGAGCGCGTTACCATACCCATAGTTGTTAGCAGTGCCGGTCAGAATCAGTCGCTCGACATTAGCACTTAAGATATGTGAGATAGAAGAATAAACAGTGTCATAACCTTGGCCTGCGGACTCGTTCACAGTGTCGCCGACGTTATCAACAACGTAGATATCGCTGCCCGCGCCGCCATACATGGCGTCAGCGCCAGTGCCGCCATTGATGTAGTCATTGCCAGCAAAGCCAAACAGTCTATCGTTACCAGCATAGCCGTACATGTTGTCGTTGGCGCTTGTGCCATACAGGCTGGGACGATAGATAAAAGGAAAACCATTGGTGGTGCTGTTGTCGTTGTAGTTTGAGCCGTAAACTTAGCCATGGTTGTTTCTCCTGGTCAAGTAAAGAGTGATAGTCAGAGGTTGGAAGGAACAGCTGTTTTTTTGACTGTTTTCTTCCGTTCAGCTATCACTCATGGAGAGCAACCGGGTTTTATGCAAAAGCACCAAGTTTTTTTGAAACAGGTGAACCCCAAGATCGGTGAAATCATCTCTATACAGAGCTTTTAGAGATTTTAAATTGGGCTGCAGTGCGTGATCAGCCCTGCGCCAAGCTCAAAATTTTGGTCTGGAGGATGTGGAAAGGGGAGGATGCGTAGATGCGGGGAGTAAACCGCTGACGATCTGTGGATGACCAAACGCCCTTCGGCTAGATCAGGTCGGTTGAGCTTACCGTCAAGGCCTCACGTCAAAAGCTCACGCCGAAGTCATTCCCACATCCCCGTGACGGTTTGCTAACAGCGCCAGCGCGTTGTCTAAGGTATCTGCCTCGGCGGCAGGTTTATCGGTGCGCCAGCGCAGAATGCGGGGAAAACGCACCGAAATGCCGGACTTATGGCGTTTTGACTCGGCGATTCCCTCAAAGCCAATTTCAAATACGTGCACGGGCTCTACCGAGCGGACAGGGCCAAATCGTTCAATTGTATGGCGGCGAATCCAACGGTCGAGGGTTTCAATTTCTTGGTTGTCAAGACCTGAATAGGCTTTGGCAAAGGTGACGAGCTCTTTGCCTTTCCATAGGGCAAAGGTGTAGTCCGTAAACAGGTTGGCCCGCTTGCCGCTGCCAGCCTGGGCATAGATCAAGACGGCATCTAGGGTCATGGGTTCAACCTTATATTTCCACCAGTAGCCGCGTTTGCGACCCACCAGATAGGGGCTGTCTACAGCTTTGATGACGAGCCCCTCAGCGCCGCGATCGCGAGCCTGCTGTCGCAGGGCTTGCAAATCAGCAAAGCTGTCAAATGCCAGCGATGGAGAATGACTGATGGTGTCGCTGGGGTGGGCTGCGAGCAGCTCAATCAGCTGCTGCTGGCGGGTCTTGAGGGGTTGCTCCCTGAGGTCTTGGCCCTGGTATTCAAGCAGATCGTAGGCCAGAAAATGCACCGGGTTTTCGGCCATGAGCTTTTTACCCACGCGCTTGCGACCCAGCCGCTTTTGCAGATAGTTGAAATCCAAAGGTTTTTCGCCATCCCAGCAGACGATCTCCCCATCCAAAACGGTGCCTGGGGGGTGCGATCGCAGCGGAGCCTCTAGCTCTGGAAACTGGTGGGTAATCAAATCTTCACCCCGTGACCAGATAAAGATCTGGTCAGCCCGGTAGATCAGCTGCGCCCGAATGCCATCCCATTTCCACTCGGCCTGCCAGTGAGCCATCTCTTCTTGGGCAAACCGATCTTCATCTAGCTGGGCCGCCAGGAAAAAAGGATAGGGTCGACTGGGAGAAGCCTCTGCCCCCTCTGGCTGAGTGAGCTGCTGGTAAAACTCAGCCGTAGGGACAAAATCTCCCATGAGCCGATGGGTGATCACCGCATCGGGGATGTCGTACTCTGCCGATAGCGCCTTGACCACTAGTTTCGTCGAGGCCCCCACCCGAAAAGCCCCCGTCAGTACCTTGTTCAGCACAAAAATTTCATAGTCTTCCAGGTTAGCCCACCACGAAACGATCAGATCTCGCAGGTCACCGGGGTCTGCCAGGGTTTTGACAAGGGGAATCACCGCTTCCATCCAAACATGCAGCGGAGTTTCACTGCCCGGCAGCGTGGATGCCTCAGCGGTGCTGACTGTGGGCGGCCCCCCTTCAGGCAGCGGCGTATCTCGCAGCAACAGGGCGATGGTTTCGGCAGAGTCGCCCACGTGGGCATAGCTGTCTTCGAATAGCCATTCTGGGATATCTGAAATTTGCAGAAAAATATCGCGCAGGACACGGGAGGTAATCAACCGTTTCCGAGTCTTGCCCAAAAACAGATATAGCCCCCAAACTGCGTCAGCAGCCGGGACTTCGTGGAAATACCGCTGCAAAGCCCGAACTTTTTCGTTGGTGGAAGTCGTCGCGTCAACCTCTTCAAAGAGCTGCGTAAACCTTTTCATACAAGGATTTTGAGGCTATCTTTACAATTCCACCCTAACGAATGTATCCATAATTTTCACATTTCTTATGGATGGTATAGACGAATACCCTCTTAGAATCTTAAAGGATTCTTAAGAAGTAAAGCCAGATTATGGCCAAGAAATCTGAACCCGACGGGGCTGCTCCTAGAGATAGCATCGATGAAACGCCACCGCCGGATGAACCTACCCAACAGCCCCCACAGCGGAGCTCTGGAAATCGCCCCGTGGGACTGTCTAGAGCGTTTGAAGAAGAGGTCATAGCGGCTGGGCAGTCTTCTGACCTGATGGCGGTATTGATAGATGGCGCTAATCTGTTTTATGCGGCGTCTTATCTCAATATAGAAATCGACTATGTTCGGCTGCTGCAGGTATTGACCCATGGACGACGGCTGCTGCGTGCCTATTTTTATACGGGGGTAGATCCTCGCAATGAAAAGCAGCGGGGTTTCTTGCTATGGCTGAGTCGTCACGGGTATCGAGTGATCAGTAAAGAGCTGGTACCACACCCTGACGGAGGCCGCAAAGCTAACCTCCACGTTGAGATGTCGGTTGATATGCTTCGTCTGGCTAAGTACTGCCGCACAATTTCTGTGCTGAGCGGCGATGGACACCTGACCTATGCGCTTGACGCCCTAGGGCGTCAGGGTGTCACCATCGAAGTGATCAGTCTACAGTCCATGACTAGCGATGCTTTAATTGATCTGGCCGATCGCTACATCGATTTAGCCAATCTGCAGGATGACATCAAGAAGCGACGGAAGGTTTGAGGTTTTCATAAAACTGACGGGCAGCAATCCCCAAACTGTAGACCAGCGCCCCATTCGTCGAAGCCCCAACCACCGCACCGACAGCTGGGATGAGTTCTACAGCGCTGAGCCCTGTCTTGAGCACCCCTGAGGTCCCCAGTGAGAGCGTAAAAACAGCTACGGCTTCGCCACGACGGGCGGGGTCGCTGAGGTCAAACCCATAGACCCCGGCAATCCGATATAGCATTTCGGCCTGCAGCTTGCTGACGGCAGCTAAATCTACGGCAAAGAGCGCCAGGGCAACCGGCGGAATAATATTAGTCACCAACCCGGTGCCTGCCGCCGCGAGGGTCGTATTCACAATGACGCGATGGGCCAACTCATCGGCAGATTCGTGGGGATAGGTCTGACGCAGGTCAGCCACTTCTTTGGCAGCTTTGTCGATGTCTACTTTGCCCAGGGCGCTGAGCAGCCACCCCAGCCCCGGAATTTTGGCGATGTAGTTGACGACTGGGTTTTGAGCAATGGGCTCGACGGTGTGACCGACTGTTTCGGTGGTCACTTCGATCAGCTTTTGGGTCGCACCGGAGGCTTCTTGGGTCACCTTGGCAGTGGTTTCTGTGACCGTAGCTGCCATGTTTTGCAAGGCTTGTGAACCAATCACCGCAATCATTTCGTTGATTTGAGCGGCGAGGTCAGCTGTGTGCTCAATCGGACGCTCAGTCGGACGCTCAATCGGGTCAGACTCAGGTTGCTTGGGCTCAGGGGTTTGGGGTGATTGCATAGCGTTTTAGGGCAAAAGCGCCTCTAAGATAGCGTTTTTACTAGACAGATGCCTCTACCTCGAGTTAGGTGGGCGGTGGGTAGGCGGGAGGCAACCCACCCTTAACCCGACGGACGCCCACAAACAGCCTAGCTGCGAGATTGACCGTGCGGGCACAGGTTTAGGATGACGCAGCGATCGCACCTAGGGTGGCGATAGTGGCAGCAGCGTTGGCCATGCAGCATCATGATCTCGTGGTTATCGTAAACCTGCTGAGCTGACCAGTCATCCGGCAGCTGCGCTTCGAGAATAGCGTGGGATGGGCCCACGGCAACCTGCCCAGCAATTAAGCCAGTGCGTACGGCAACTCGATGGTGATGGCTGTCAACCGGC
>JBCBZL010000219.1:0-8477 GCA_039815385.1 Cyanobacteria bacterium P01_A01_bin.114 | reverse complement strand
CGAGGGCCTGAGACTTGACGCCTACTTAGATCCGGTAGGCGTCCCCACAATTGGGTGGGGAACCACCCGATACCCAGACGGGAAGTCCGTACAGCTGGGTGATACCCTCACCCCTGAACAAGCTGAGCAATACCTGCGGTACGATTTAGCGCAGGCCCAAGCTGCGGTCAAACACACCATCAAGACGCCGCTCAAAGTGGCCGAGCTGCAAGCCCTAACCAGCTTTACCTATAATGTGGGGGCTGAGGCCCTAAAGACCTCAACCCTGGCCCATAAACTCAACCAGGGCGATCGCAAAGGAGCCATTGCCGAGTTTGATCGATGGGTACACGGTGAGAGTAGGGTGCTGCCCGGACTGGTGAAGCGACGAGCCCAGGAAAAAAAACTTTTTACGAAAGATTAATTTAGGAGCGGGTAGTATTTTAAGAATGGTTAGTACGCCAAGCTCAAAACCCTGCGACCCTACCCAGGTTTACCTCAAAATTGAGACCCGATCAAATTCCCATCCCTGAGCGGGACTCCTTGATGAGCTGTCTGATTTTTAGCCTGATTTTGGGTTTCATGGGTTATCTGCTTAGCCTGATTGCTCAACAATTCCAAAGTATCTTGAGCCGAAATGGGCCGATAAAAAATGTAGCCCTGTACGGTGTCGCATTGAATAGACCGCAAGAATTCTAGCTGTTCGACTTTCTCAACCCCCTCGGCCACAATATTAAGCCCCAGCTTTTGACCCAGGGAAACAATTGTGGTCACAATATGGGAGACCTTGCTATCGGGGACCAGCTCTCGAATAAAAGATTGATCGATCTTGAGATTATCAAGCGGTAAGAACTGTAGCCGATTGAGGGATGAATGGCCAGTCCCAAAATCATCAACGGAGAGCTTGACCCCCATTTGATGAAGCTCTTCTAGCACCTTGCGCGTAAAGTCAACATCCTGAATCGCCGTAGACTCAGTAATTTCAAGCTCTAAATGGTAAGGCTCAAGCCCCGTGTCTTTGAGAATCTGGGCTACCCGTTGCACCAAATTAGGCTGCCGAAACTGCTTGGGGGATAGGTTGACGGCTACGGTGATGGGCGGCAGCCCCGCCGTTTGCCAGGCTTTATTTTGCAGACAGGCCTGGCGCAGAACCCATTCTCCGATCGGAAGAATCAGACCGTTGTCTTCAGCCAGGGAAATAAACACTTTGGGTGAGACTAGCCCCATTTTAGGATGCTGCCAGCGGATCAAAGCCTCTACCCCCTTGATTTCGCCAGAAATTAGGTTAATCCGAGGTTGGTAATAAACAATAAATTCCTCGCGGGCCAGAGCATGGCGCAGGTCTTTTTCGAGGGTGAGCATCTCGGGTGACTTAGAATCGAGCAGCGGATTGTAAATGCCATAGCCATTACGCCCCTGCTCCTTAGCCCGATATAGGGCGATGTCTGCATGTTTAATCAGGGTTTCGGCGTCGTGACTTTCTTCCCCCAAGCAGGCGATGCCGATACTGCCAGTGACGTAAAGTTCATGGTCGTCGACTTCAAAAACGGTATCAAGGGCCTGCAAAATGCGTTCGGCGGTGCTGGTGGCGTCGCTGAGATGGTCGATATTGGGTAGCAGTATGGTGAACTCATCCCCCCCCCACCGAGCGACTACATCACCCGCCCGCAGTACGTCTGAAATTCGCTTGGCCGCCGTGCGCAGCAGTTTGTCGCCGGTTGTATGGCCCAGGGTGTCATTAATGGTTTTAAACCGGTCTAGGTCAAGAAACATCACCGCCAGACTGCCCTGGCTCCGCTCCGCATTGTTAAGGCAAAAGGCCAGTTGTTCATCAAACAGGGTGCGGTTAGGCAGCTCCGTTAGCGGATCGTAAAGCGCCCGGTAGCGCATCTTTGCTTCGATTTGATGGCGATTGATGGCGGCACTGATGCTGGTTGCTAAGGTAAACAAGCTTGACTCGTCATGGGGAGACCACTGATACCCAGCTTGCGAGTCGGCAATGCCAACATAGCCCCAGTAGTTGCCTTTGAGAAACACCGGCACTAGCAGAATGGTTTGAACTGTTGGGGGGCTACCGCCAACGGCGGTTAAGATTTCTTGGGGCTCCACCTTGACGGAGCGCCCCTGGGCCAAAATAGTGTGCCAATTGCCCAGTTTGACTTCACTGTTGATTTGATATCGCTGTAGCTGCTGAGGACTGAGGGCCTGGTTGGGCTCTCGAGCCCAGGTGAATGGAATCTGCGGCAATTGCCCTTCAGAATGGGGCTGGCCTAAAAAGACATGATCGACCTCAGCCGCTTTGCCGTAAATTGCGATCGCAGCCCGAATAGCCGCGTCACAATCTAGCTCAGTCAGCAAGGTACTCGTGGCCTGGGCGATTGCTCGTAGCAAGTCATCGCGTCTCAGCAGTTCGGCTTCAGCCTGTTTCTTTTTGGTAATATCTTCAGCCGACCCCTCGTAGCCGATCAGCTGACCCATTTCGTCAAAGATCACCCGAGCGTTTTCAGAAATCCAAACGATTTCACCATTCTTCTGATAAACCTGAGATTCAAACTCCCTGACGGCACCGTGCTGGTGCAAGCATCTGACAAACTCAGCCCGTCGCTCTGATTTGACGTATAGCCGATTGAGCTGATTAGCATTGCTGCAGAGCAGGTCGGCGGGGGTTTGATAGCCATAAATCCCGGCCATCATCGGGTTGACGATCACGTATCGACCATCTAAATCACTTTGAAAAATACCCTCAATCGCATTCTCAAAGATATTACGATATTTGCTCTCAGCCTGTAAATGAGCCGCCTCAGCCCGTTTGAGATCGGTGATGTCGAGCATGAAGATACGAATCAGACAGCTCTCAGGCAGATAGTAAATTGACTGCTGGTAGACCCTAGTATCAAAGCTCACCTCGCGCAGGCAAGAGGGCTGCCCTGAGGCGTGAACTGTATCAATCACTGCTTTCAGGGTAGGGTGCTGTATGCCCTTTTTTCGAAGGTCTGGAAACTTGCCGATCGAGGCTGGATTCATGTAGGTGATATTGCCCTGCAGGTCGATCTCGACGATGGGGTTGGGGCTGAGCTCTAAAAAAGAGACCAGCCGCGCTAACTCAGCATCGGCAGAGTCTTCGGTCATGGCCTTTTCGACAATGACCGTCCCGAGCGGATCGATTTCTTGAAGTAACAAATTACCCTGACTGTCAATTTCGGGTAATCCGTGGTTTAGGTTTGAGACACAGAAATAAGTCGCTTTGGTTTTGCCACCAAAATCAATCTGATCGCCGTGTTTTAGAATATGAGAAGACTGTTTCTCGCCGTTAACAAATACGCCGTTGGTACTGCGCGTGCCCTTGAGGTTACCGTCAACCAGACGGAAGAAATGGTGGTCGCTGTCTGGAAAGGCAATCCGAAGCAAGATAGCGTGTTGGCGCGAAATCTCGGGTGCGCTAATCACAATGGAATTGCTGGACGCTCGACCAATCGAGTAAGTGACCCCTTCTAACGGTATCCTATGGGATCCCTGATGGTCTTTGATTTCTAAAAAGTGAAATATTTTTGATTCCATGGAGAAATGGAACAGGGTCCAATAGCGTTAAAGATAGATTTGGAAGGCTGTGGGGGGGTATCTATGCCCTGAATATGCCCAGAATGACTGTGTCCATAACCTGATGAGACTGCCCCAGACCGGTTGCCTGCTCTACGGATAGGTCTGTTGTTTGTCCTATAGGAAGGTCTATCGGTTCCCGTAGGGCAAACTCTAGGTCGCAAACTGGATGTGATACGAAATCCTGTCTAGCTATACCCGATATCGCAGGGCGTAAAGTTTTACGCCTCTAACAGGCTGAAATTTTGAATCGGGGGTGCTTCATCCGGGTTTGGTATGACTGTCTAACCTAGACTTTAATTCCATGGGTTCAACATTCCACGGGTTCAACATTTCTAGGTTTAACGTCCTAAATTTACAAAGCCACTGCTCTAGGGCAGATGCCCGTTAGATTCTGACCTTTGTGACGTCAAGTCTAAACCACATCCAGATTGAAACCCTGAGTTTTTACCGTAGGGCAAACTGCGGTGCTGGCGGTGCTGGCGATGCTGGCGGTGGCCAAAGTTTAGGTTTAGAGGAGGTCAAAAATAATGTCCTAACAGAAAGCTCGGGTCTAAGCTGAATGAGCGCTCACAATCTTCCTTTATCGTTCTCTAATCTAGCGGCTGCCTGATCTTCTAGCTCTTGCTGTAAAGTCTTATTCAGATAGCTGATGTAGTACTGCATACTGTGATCGGCAATCAAATCAAAGCCAGATTCAAATAGCCCCTTGAGGATCCCCAGTGCGGCATCTAAAGCTCGGTTAAACGCTTTATAGTTGGCAACCAAAATACCCTTAGAGTCGAAGTACTTCATCGTGCCTAGGTGACCATAAAACCGCATAGGGTTTAAGGGCGAAAATGGAGGAGGGACGTGGGGCACGATGTCATTGTTATTCACAAACCGAAACACTTTGCCGTCAAGGTTGTTATTTAACTGACGAGAAAAAGACCAGTCGCCGACCCTGGGCTGGCCAAAGGTATACAGCCCAGCGACGTCAATGCCGTTCTCGCTGAGGGCGGCGGCGGCCATCGTCGCCAGGGCTCCCCCCAAGCTGTGGCCAGTAATCAACAGCGGCGGCAGTGCTTTGCCTTGTTTGAGGCAGTCTGCTCTCCAGCGAGTAATTTGTTCAAGCACGGCTCGTTCGATAATTGCCCACCCTAAAAAGAACCCCGTATGCACTTTTCCCTTATAGGACGAGATCGAGGTGATTCCGGCTTTGCGAATCGTAAAGTTGCGTAGTTTTGTATTGAAGTTGGTAAACCAGTCTTTGAGTTCTTGGCTACCGCGAAAAGAGAGCACCATAAAATCATCGGTGCGGAAGATAAAGGCCTGGGTATCTCGTCCTTGATTGTTAAAGTAACGAAAGTTGTTTTTAATATCAATGCCCCATCGCCGCGAGATTTCGGCAACATATTTTTTATCTTGGTAAATCAGGTAAGAGGCTTTAGCTAAGCTCAGGGCTAGTTTTGTGCTGTACTGGGTCGGGCTTTCTTGAAAGACAAGATCGGTCTCTCGGTAGGGGGATGGCAAAATCCGATAGCCAAATTTCTCGAACAGACGCTGTACGCCTGAAAAGCCGTATTCGTGAATATAGCTGTAAAGCTGGTCGTAAAGCTGAGAGGTGCCTTCTCGACGACAGGTGGGGTCGCCAATTAGACGCACCCAGTAAAGCAGCCAAGGCTTCATCTCTTTGTAGGTGCACAGGTCTGACTCGATAAAGTAGCCAAAATGCTCTAAACCGTTGAGCATTTTGTTGAACCATTCTCGCAGAGCTGTCTCGATTTGGTATTCGGTCAGGGCGTCTTGGCTCAGCTTGTTTTGGGCGCGTTTTTCATCTAGCTCTTTTTTGGCTCGGGCGCGCCGATCGTACCCTGCTAAAGCAGCCATGAGCCGTTTTTCGTTGACCTTAAAGGTTGTGGGCTCAAAGGTCGTGGGTGCAAAAAAGGTGGTGGATGCCAGGGGGGTGGATACAGTTGAAGGCTGGGCCAGAGATTGAGCTAGAGGCGATTCTGGTAGCTGATAATCGCGGTATTCTTCGAAGTCTAAAATTTTAAGGGCGTTGCGAATTTCGGTGTCCCCTTCAAATTCTAAAACAGCCCGCCGTAGGAATTCTATACGCTGCCAGCGATGGTAGCGGATGTATTCATATACGCCGTAGGCCAAGGCCAGTGCGCTTAAAAAGATGCCCAGTGAGAAGACGGCCTGATTTCTCAAAAAATCAGCTTCAGCTTGATTGGGGGGAACTGGCTCCGGGTCAAGGTTTTCTGCGGAGATAGGATTGGCTGTCGGGCTGGCTTGAGCGGGGGCCTCAACGGGGACGGAGGTTGAGGGTAAATCAGATGTTTGCGCTATGAGCCTTTTAGTTTGCCCCTCAGATGGCTGCACAACGGACTCAGCAACAGCGGGCTTGGTCAAGCAGAGAGACGCACCCAGGGCTGCTATTAAAATTGATAAGCGCACCATAGTGTAATTGATGTCCGGATGAACCTGTGCTCTGATGCTACCTGAGAATTTTGCGTTTGCTCTAGAAAAAAACTATGAAGGTTAACTTTCCTAAGGGTTGGCCCGAGACGACTGCGGCTGCGATCGCACTGCAAAATCAGCTGCGCCATCAGGTGGTGACGACGGATGATCTAGACGATGTGACCATCGTTGCGGGGGTCGACGCTGGATTTCAGCAAAACGGGACCGTCACTTGCGCGGCTGTTGTCGCGTTGAGCTTTCCTGACCTAGCGTTTTTAGACCAGACCGTTGCTTACCAGCCGACGAGTTTTCCCTACGTGCCAGGGCTGCTCTCCTTTCGAGAGGTGCCCACCGTTCTGGCGGCGATCAGCCAGCTCAAGACCGAGCCCGATTTGGTTTTATGCGACGGTCAGGGCATTGCCCACCCCCGACGCTTAGGGATTGCCTCCCACCTGGGGGTACTGATTGATAAACCCACCATCGGCGTCGCCAAGTCGCGACTGATCGGTACCCACGGTGAGCTGCCCGAAGAGAAAGGCGCTTGGGTCCCGCTGATGGATCAAGACGAGCAAATTGGGGCAGTGCTGCGCAGCCGCAGTCGGACCAAGCCCCTGTATATTTCCAGCGGGCACCGGATCAGTCTGGAGACCGCTATTGACTACGTGCTGAGATGCACGCCGAAATATCGCCTGCCAGAAACGACCCGACTGGCCGATCGGCTGGCGTCACGCCGGGGGCCCATGCCGCCGACAAAATCAGCGATCGGTGATAGTGAGGATGGCGACCAACTGCAACTCTTTTAGGGGCTAAACCATATCTAGGTGTTAACCACGTCCAGGATTTGACCAAAATTCAAGTCAGCGATCGCACTGCCGTCCATGAGATCAACCCAATCAGGGTTACTAAGATGCAAACCCAACCGCAAATCAATCCGTTAAAGGCTTTGTACGATCAAGATTTTTATCTTTGGGTACAGCAAACAGCTGCTGCGATCGAAGCTCGTGACTTTGAGCAGGTTGATTGGGGCAATTTAAATGTTCTCAAGGTTCTTATCCAGTGTCTGCACGTCCCGATGGCCGCAGTGTCCAAATCAGCTGAGGAATGCAAATTTATGGCCGTGAAATGCTGATCTAGGCAAACGCTATGCCACAATTGCCTTAGATTTTTCTGCCTAATATTCTTTTGCCCCTTGTAAATTTGGCCCTTGATCGTCCGTGGATTCGCCGTTGACTGACGAAAATCCATCCCTAGCGCAGCTGGACAGTATTAAAGCCCAGTTAGATCTGATTTTGCTTTCGTTAGAAGCCTTAGTCGGAATTGGCTCTGATGCTATCTTGGCGGCCGCGAAAGCGCTTGACCTCGATCGATTGCTGGCCGATCGGGTGGGGCTGTGGCGACTCAGGCAGTCTAGCCCGCTGCGCAAAGGCCAAGGCCGCAAAAAGCTGGATATCGATGAGGCTCGAGCCTTAGTCCTGATCACTTGCAAGCTGTCAGCAGAGCACCAGACCCAGATTCGTCAGGCGGTGGCACTCTTAGAGCAGCTCACGGCTAAGAATGAACCCCCCTACCGAGCGGCACTCCTGGGGGACTATTTGGATAACTTTAACAATACGTATCAAGAGCGAATGGAGGGCGATCCGGATGCTAACCCTGAGCAGCTGTCGAGGCTGGCGCTACAGCTGCTCATAGACCTGCTTTTTTACAGTGGAATGGGGGGGGCTCGCAGGCTATGGTTGGCACTACTGGAGCGATCCAGGTGAATTTCTGCCCGGCAAGGACTCCCTCGCTACGATGGCCTTGTACCTTCTTTCAGCTTCCCTCAATCCCCGCTTGATGCTCACATTTAAACCCTCGCTGTCGCCACTGATCTAAATCAACGGCGGTGAGCGGCACTACACGGCCACAGCGAGGGTGATAGACCTGGCTGACCAGAGCCCATCCCAGGCTTCGACCCACATCTAAGCCGGTTTTTAGCGCGTTTTCCTCGTTGCCGGGGATGCCGGTTTCTTCGACCAGCTCAGGGATGACCCAGATCCGATGGGCACCCAGCATGATCCGTCCCATCCAGAGCGCTCTGGGCCCGTGGCTCCCGGAGGTGACTAGTTTAATCGTGTGTACCCCCCACTTTTCCAGCACGGGTAGGCTATAGACAAAATTCTCAAAGGTAGACCCGGCACATTTTTCGAGCCACACCTGGGCTAAATCTGCCTGAGCTTGCTCAAACAAGAGTCGAATACAAGGGTCTTGGGAGCCGGCCGAAATCAAAACAGGCACGGCTGCTGCGGTCCGATTGGCAGTTTGTTCAACTGCGCTTCCGGCGGTCTGTTCGGCCATGTACATTTCTCGACGAATGCTGCCCACGAGCCTTCTGCTCGTTCGAGCACACACCACCACACAGCACGCGGACGGCGTTTCATCAAAGCAGAAAAAAATCGCCGAATTTCCGACACGCTTGG
>JBCBZL010000300.1:0-6012 GCA_039815385.1 Cyanobacteria bacterium P01_A01_bin.114 | reverse complement strand
TATTAGAAGGATGAACCATAGAGGGTTGAGCTGTACAGCCAAGCCAGGACATCTACCCTCAGATTGGGGGCCTCAGCTTGGGGGTGTGTGGGTTACGGGCAACTCCCTTCTAGCTAAGCCCCCGTCAGGACGATTTCCGCTTAGGGAAAAGGCGCAGATCAGGGAGCTGTCTGTGGAGGAGCAGGTTAATTAACTTAGGATTTAAAGGCGCTTGTGTGTAAGGTTAAAAGAATTTTGTAGAAGAGGGGCACTCTTCTTAAACTTTCCTTAGATTTATAGACAGGTTAGATTTATAAACAAGGTTACGACTACCCCATTATGTTCATCAGCTGGGTAGTTCGATCAGCATAGCAAGCAACTTTTCAAAAAAGGCTGCGGTAAGCCGCAGAGTCATATCTCCGCCCCTGATTGGCGTGATGGGGCCGGGTGACCACGCGTCTGAAGCCATTTGTAAAACGGCCTACGCACTAGGCTACCAAATTGCTCGGCAGGGCTGGGTACTACTGACCGGAGGGCGTAACGTTGGGGTCATGGATGCCGCCAGCCAGGGGGCAGTCAGCGGTGGGGGGCTGACGGTGGGCATACTGCCGGGTACCGGGCCGGGTGCGGGGCCGGGTATTGGGGCCGATGGCGAAGCAGGGGACCTGTCAGACAGCGTCATTATTCCCATTTTTACTGATATGGGCAGCGGCCGTAACAATATCAACGTCCTTTCTAGCCGAGTGGTGGTCGCCTGCGGGCTAGGCCCTGGCACTGCGTCAGAAGTAGCCCTGGCACTCAAAGCGCAGAAGCCCGTCGTACTGATGCAGATGGACGCGCTGACGGTCTCGTTTTTTCGACAGCTGGGCCCGGTTTCAGTGGCTGATACTGCTGCGATCGCAGTTAGCCACATCAAAAAGTATCTGGCCGAGGATGAACCACAACCTCGCTAGCCCAGGCCGTAGCGAGCCCCGAGATAATGCAGCCCCAAAATAGCGCACTCCAAAAAAGTTCACAAAAAATCGGCCGGGCAGGCCATCAACCGGGCCAATGATTCCTAAAATGAGCTACTTTGCAATCAGGGGGAAGACCCGCAGCCACCCCTCAAAAAGCATCTTTAGCGGGGATGCGCGTCAGCCCAGGGCCAAATTCTGAGCTCTAGCATTCAAACTCTCAAGGCTCACATACATTTCAGGGGAACCGTCGTGACTGACAATCCGCAACGCGATAACTTCATCATGCCCAGAGCATCTTACCGGGGGGAGTTCACCCCTGAAAATCTGGTCTTCAATGCCAACTTGCAGGAATTTGCCAATCGTATTTCCCTCATTTGTGGGCTTGAAACAGGGGGCAAGCTTTCCCCCGACGAGGCCTATGAGCAGATTAAAGCGCTTTGGAAAGACCTCAAAGCCTCTAAGAAAAATCTAATTCAAGACGACGGCTCAGATGCTGCGAAATAATGTGCCACAATTTTGACGATCCGTGCCGAAGATTTGCCATCCCCATAGGGGTTGATGGCTTTAGACATGGCTTCGTAGGCCGCAGGATTTGCCAGCAGCTCGGCAGCTGCCGCTGTAACCGTAGCTGGGTCAGTCCCCACCAGCTTAGCCGTACCCGCCTGCATTGCCTCTGGCCGTTCTGTGGTTTCCCTTAAAACTAGTACCGGCTTACCCAGGCCGGGGGCTTCTTCTTGCAGGCCGCCTGAGTCAGTCAGCAGCAGATAGCAGCGCTGCATCGCCCCCACCAGCTGCCCGTAGTCTAGGGGCTCAGTCAAAAACACCCGAGGATGATCGCCCAGCGCCGCCCGAAGCGGATTGCGGACGGTCGGGTTGCGGTGCAGGGGCAGCAGCAGCGCCGTATCGGGAAATTTGTCTAAGATCTGTAGAAAACTTTGGGCAATATCCGCCAGTGGCTGACCCCAGTTTTCGCGACGATGCACCGTTGATAAGATGACTCGATACTGCCCCCAATCAAGCCCTGGGATGTCACACGGTAGCCCCTTGTCAGCCACCGTCAGCAGCGCATCAATGACCGTGTTGCCGGTTTGGTAAATCGCCCCGGTGACGCCGGAGCCTTTTACATTGGCCGCAGACAGTGAGGTAGGCGCAAAGTGCAGCGCCGTAATTTGCGACACCAGCCGTCGATTGGCTTCTTCAGGAAAAGGATTCAAGATATCATCGGTGCGCAGGCCTGCCTCGACATGCCCCACCGGAATCTTTTGATAAAACGCCGCCAGCGCAGCGGCAAACGCAGTGGTGGTATCCCCCTGGACGATGACGATGTGGGGAGAAAGTTCTTGAAACAGGATCTCAAGCCCCTGCAAACTGCGGCAGGTGATCTCGGTCAGAGTTTGCTTGGGCTGCATAATGTTGAGGTCATGGTCAGCTTGAAGCTCAAACAGCTGCATGACCTGGTCAACCATTTCTCGGTGCTGCCCGGTGAGCACGACCTGGGTTTGAAACCCAGGCGTTTTTCGAAACCGTTGAATGACGGGGGCCAACTTAATAGCCTCAGGGCGGGTTCCCAGGGTAATACAGACCCGAATCGGTGAAGTCATAGTCTAAAGTTACGATCGTGGGTTAGAGATCTCGGAAAGGTGACTCAACTTATTACAATACTTTGACTTGCCCTGGCCTACCCCTGTTCCAAGACGCCTCTCCACTCACACCAGACGCCTATGTCCCACCCGATTGTCCTCACACCGCAGCTGCTTCAAACCCTCGATCTGAGTCCCGCTGAGGCGGTCTTGGCCCCGCTGCTAGCGACTCCAGAGCAGACCCCCGCACCCCGTATCCAGTTTGAAGTCAGCTACCCCCGCGAGCCCAGCGATCCGAGAGAGCTGTCTGAAATTCCTGAGGTGAGGCTGTGGTTTATTCGGCTGGATAGTCGCTATCCCTGGCTGCCCTTTTATCTCGATTGGGAGTCAGGGGAGTTAGCCCGCTACACAGCGATGCTTATTCCCCATCAGTTTAGCCCTGACGGCATTCGCTATAACCCAGAGGCCCTAGAAATTTTTGTGATGCAAAAGGTATTTGTGCTGTCTCAATGGCTAAAAGAGCGCGACCTGGATGGCCACGCTAAGCTCAAATTGATGATCAAAACCCTGGGATATGAGTTGGATGAGGGGCTCTTTGAGTTATTGGCCTAAAGATTGCCTCTGATCCAAGAGTGCGATACAACTCGTACTGGTGTAATCCGGCACGGTGAGTGCCTCCAAGCAGGAGACCCCTTAATGGCAGGGATTTTGGCAACGTTAATTGGCTTATTGATCGGTTTGCTGGTGGTCATGGGCCTGGTCTGGCTGCTGATCGAGCGGCAATATCGTCAGCGACCGGGCAATCGCCTGGCCTTTGCCGCTGGAGAGTGGAACATTACCACCTACGAACCGCAGCACTATGTCATTGTCGGGGCTCCGACTTTGGTCAACCAAACCCGCACCCTCGAAATTATGGTGCCAGAGATTCAGGCCGAAGCGACCTTGCTCGCTCGGGATACGCTGGAAGGGGTCATGGTCAATATTCGGCTGGTGCCTGACCATCCGGATGCGGCAGCTCGGCCTGACAACTACTGGTTTGCCTACATTGTAAAACTGGGCAAGACTACAAATCTTAAGATTGAAGTCGATGTCAAAGGCCCCGATCTCAGATCCCTCAAGGCGATCTGGGTACGGGTTCACTATATGACCTACGGCCCTGGTGGGCGGGTGCCAAAGACGGGGCACGTAATGGTACCGCTCAAGTTTCCTAAACCTGAGGCGGCGAACCGCTGGCGAGAAACGACGGTGGCCGACGTACTGCCGATCCCCACCCATCTGCTCACCCACCTCGACAGCCCCATCGAAGTGGTCAAGCGCTACGTCAGCCCCCATGCAAAACCTGAAGATATTGTGACAATTGGCGAGACCCCGCTGGCAATTATGCAGGGACGCTGGCGACATCCGAGTGAGATCAAACCGGGCTGGCTAGCCCGGCGCATTTGCTACTTTTTTATGCCCACCTCGAGCCTGGCGACCGCCTGTGGGATGCAAACCCTGGTCGATATATCGGGGCCGGGTCGGGTTCTGTATGCCTTTATTGTGGGCGCGATCGCAAAGAAATTTTTGGGTAAACCCGGCCTGTTTTACGAGCTCGCCGGGGAGCAGGCTCGCCTGATCGACGACATTACCGGCACGCTCCCCCCCTACGATCAGTTCATTGTGCTGGGCCCTGAAAAGGTTGACGAGCTGGTACAGCAAATTTATCAAGAAACTGGTCTAAAAGCCGCCATTGTAGATGTCAACGACTTGAAAGCGGTTAAAATATTGGCAGCCACTGAGAATACTGATTTAGACTTGGTTAATCAAGCTTTAATCGATAATCCGGCGGGTAATGCCGATGAGCAAACACCGGTAGTTCTGATTCGTCCTAAGCCCTAATAACTTGAGCAGATACGTCTCTCGCTCAGGTTGGGGTCGCTTCCTCGCGTAGCCTATGTCGCAAGCTAATTCTACTGATGAAGGGTCACTCACCATTCGCGCTGTCCATTTTCGGGATCTTGATAAGCTGACCCCCGACGAAGGCACCGAGATTGTGGTGTCGGGGCAGTTTACCAAGGGGCGACAGCTGCCCAACTATCTGCGACGGATGCGCGGCTGGTATGGCCCAATGCAGCTGCTGACCCTGTTTCCTAACCCCTTACAGCGGTGGTTTTTGGGGTTTGTGGCAGAGCAAGCCAATCAGGTCTGCGGCCTGATTCAGGTGGCTCCCTTCAACCGCACCCGCAGCACCTGGCGGGTTGATCGGGTTTTAGTTCAGCCCTGCATGCTGCCTGACCAAACGGCTGCCCTCAAGCTCGATGTGGGCAGCCAGCTGCTACGCCACTGTTTTGAGACAATTTGGGAAGCCCACACCTGGATTAGCGAAACCGACGTCAATGATAATTTTGGCCTGGCACTCTACCGCCAAAATGGGTTTCAGCCGCTGGCTCGGATCACCTACTGGTCTATCGAGGCAGATCAGCTACAGCGTTTGGCCGAACACGAGCCCGATTTGCCCAACTTGCTCCCGGTGAGTAATGCTGATGCCCAGCTGATCTATCAGCTAGAGACTGTGTCGATGCCCCCCCAGGTGCGCCAGGTGTTTGATCATCAAATTCAAGATTTCCGATCAAACCTGCTCAGCAACGCGGGCAGCCAGATCAGCCGCTGGATGCGACGAGTCGAAACCCTATCAGCCTACGTGTTTGAGCCCCAGCGCAAAGCGGCCATCGGCTATTTTCAGCTAAAGCTCTGTCGCGACGGCTCCCACCCCCACTTGGCCAAACTGACGGTTCATCCTGCCTACACCTGGCTATACCCAGAGCTGATGGCCCAGATGTCCAAAGTTGTGCAGGGGTTTCCCCCGCAGGCGCTTCGGCTAGCCTCCTTAGACTATCAACCCGAGCGCGAAGGCTATCTCAAGAGCATTCAAGCCACCGAAGTTGAGCATACGGTGATGATGTCTCGCTCGGTGTGGCACAAAGTCCGCGAGTCTAAACTCCCTTCTTTAGAAGGGTTACACCTACCAGACGTGCTACAAGGGCTACAGCCCTCGGGCAAACCGATTCCGGGTCGGTTTTCTTGGTCAGCCAATGGACCGTCGGACAGGCCCGTTCGTAGCAATATCTCCCCGAGCGAGTCAGCCGCTCAACCCAAAAACTTTGAGACCGACAGCGGTCTAGACAATCTACCGCTATAAAATTTTAACCTTTATCTATGGGCCAGTTTGTGTCTGCGCTGGGACTCGACATCGGGACAAAGCGAATCGGGGTGGCTGGATGCGATCGAACTGGCCTCATTGCCACCGGGTTGACCACCTTAGAAGGGCAGTCGTTTGACCAGGTGACAGAGCAGCTGCGGGCGCTCGTAAACGAGCGGCAGGTCACCGTTTTGGTGGTTGGGCTGCCTTACACCCTAAGTGGGGAAATCGGCAGGCAGGCTCGGCAGGTCCAAAAATTTACCCGTCGGTTGGCCGCCGCTCTGACACTGCCAGTTGAGTATGTCGATGAGCGCCTGAC
>JBCBZL010000028.1:0-25915 GCA_039815385.1 Cyanobacteria bacterium P01_A01_bin.114 | reverse complement strand
GGGCGAAAGGCGAAGGGTGCTGGTGCTAGCGTCAGCTATACCTGCAGGGCTATGGGGAAAGGGGGAAAAAGCCCACGGCAACGTTTGCACAAACCCACCGGGCACTCCCTTGCCTAAGCGTAGCCAGTCTCTTTTTCGGGGGGTCTGGGGGAGTTAGGACCCCAGGCAGCCCGTGGAGCTAGCGGCAAAAGGGAGGGGGCGGGAGGGAAAGTCCCGCGCAGCCCGTTTTATACAAGGCCGCAATTGCAAACACCTCAGCGTTACAAAACGGTAAAAAAAAAGGGGCGCACAACTTGCGCCCCTAAGCATTGAACATTGACAGACTACTAGCCGGTGCTTAGATTTGGTGTCTAAATCCTACCTAAATCACCGTAAAGTCAGTCTCTGTCAGAGTCATAACAGACACATCGTTTAGCGTCGCCAACACCTCAGCGCCCGCGCGAATATCGCTGCCCTCTAAAGTGAGTTGACCAAAGGTCAAACCGTCTGCCAGCCCAATCAGATCGATGCCGACTTCAAAGTCAACAATGATGTCGGTTCCTTCACCCACCGCCAGGACAAAGGTATCGCAACCCTGCCCGCCAGAGAAATCATCCCCGGTCAGGGTATCGTTACCAAGGCCGCCGCGCAACAGGTCATCACCATCGTCACCCCAGAGTTGATCATTACCGGCCTCACCAAACAGCTGATCGTCGCCGCCTTTGCCACCGATACGGTCATTGCCCGCACCGCCAAAGAGAATGTCGTCCCCCCCCTGACTGCCCTGGGCGCTTCTGTTGTTGAGGTCACCTCGGAGAATATCATCCCCCTCGCCACCGTTGAGGGTGTCATCCCCCTCTAAGCCAGCTACGGTGTCATTACCAGAGGTGGCTTCGACAACATCACCTTCAGGGGTGCCCAGCACTTCTTTGCCGGAAGATTGACCGCCGTCGTTATTACCGCCGTTATCACCCCCGGAACCATCCCCTGAGCCACCGCCTGAGCCACCGTCGATGACGGTATCCTCACGGAAGGCCAGATTTTGAATGCGCGTATCCAGCTCACGAGCTGTCTCTGGGCTATCAAAGGGCATCTCTGCGCCAAAATTATCCACCAGATACTCAGCTAAGGCGTCTTGCTCAGAGCCATCGGGGGCAAAGGTCGCGTCACCAGTACGCGGGGCATCGTCTGACTGAGCCAGCTCCACCACATCGCGATCGGGGAAGGGATAGCCATCACCGCCGCCCGCCAGGAAGTTCAGCGTCACCATCCGGAAGGTGCGCCCCTGAATCACCGACCAGCTCGCCATTCTGGACAATCACGTCAGCATCGTTGCCCGCTTCATCTAAGACCACGAGAGACTGGACTCGGTTGCCCGACTCAGCGGTAAGGTCAAAGCTAAACTCGAGGCCGCTCACCTGGGGGAAACGGCCCTGGGTGTTGCTGTCATCCAGGCTGCTGGCAGCGACGCTGTGCTCCATCACCGCCAGCAACTCTTCGGCGGTAATGGTCAACAAAGTTAGACCATTGTTGAAGCGCAGCGAGTTGGCAATATCGTTTTCAGAAATCCCCCCCTCGGGTTTGACGCCAGGAATCTCTTCGTTAGGCAAGAACTCAGGGTCAGCTGTACTGCCAGCAGGCACGACCACTCTGCCAATATCGTCGCGAATACCGCCGCCATTTTTAAGGGAAATGACAACGTTAGGGTCAGACTCTTTGGCAATGGCTAAATTCGCATCCGCGGTCAGGTTACCCAGGTTGGTCTCCTCAGTTCTGACGCTGCCGCGCAGGCCGTCTAGATACACATTGCTGACCCCAAAGACGTTGCTCTCTCGGGCGACAATCACCTCTTCGAGGGCATCGACAATCGCTTGAATCTCAGGATCAACCAGATTTTCGGCATTCAGGTCGGCCACGCCCTGGTCGTCGGTGGCGTAGGCTCCGCTAACCTCGGGGTCGTAGCTCTCAGGGATGATCACCCCGTTCTCATCAAAGTCAATGACGAGTCGCCCAACATACTTGTAGTTACCGTCGGTATTGACGATGGCGACGGGGTTGCCATCTGCGCCTGTGGTGAAGATGGGATAGGTTCCCTGCTCGGTGTCGCCTGACCGCAGGCGATCGGTTTCATCCACCAGGCGGGTGTTAGAGCCGCCAGCGACGATCACGTCTACGTTGGTCAGGCGAGTGGCCAGGGCTTGCTCGATGCTGATTTGCTGCATGTGAGACAGCATCACCACCTTGTTTAGGCCGGGGTTGAGCGCCAGCATCTCATCCACGTCTTTTTGAATCTCAGCGGCGAGGGCATCTAGCTGCTCAGGGGTGGGGTCACCGTCAAAGGGCTGGGGCAGCACCGTCACATCGCCGGGGTTGGCGATGCGCACATTCACGTTATTAATAGTCGGGGTGGTTGCCCCTACAACCCCGATCTTTTCGCCATTCACGTTCAGGACGGTTGTGGCTGCGATACTGTTGTCCTCAGGGGCGCGGTCATCGGGTACCACCAGGTCAGCCAGGTTTTCATCGGTGCTAAAGTCCAGGTTGGCACTCAGGTAAGGGAACTGAGCCCCTTCAAAAGATTCGTCAACGTCGGGGGTAGTGGGGTCGTCTTCGGCCCCGGCCACCAGATCGCGCACCAGCTCGGTACCCAGGTCAAACTCGTGGTTACCAAAGGCAATCGCTTCAAAGCCCAGTTCGTTCTGAATCAGGATGTCAGCCCGGCCCGGCCCGCCAAACACCTCTTCACTGGCGGTGAAGAATAGACCTGGTAAAATCGCATCGCCTGAAGACAGCGTCACCGTGTTTTCAAAGTCATCCCTCAGGGCATTCAACACCGCTGAGAAACGGGGGGCATCTTCGAGAGCGGGGATACCGGCTTCCTGGTCGGCTGCGTGGAGCAGCTGCAGGGTGAAGGTGGACGGTTCAGAGGTGGCTTCTTCCAGAGTGAACTTACCCACCAGCGGTTCATGGTCGCTGGCCACAACGGTATCGCTAAAGCGGGCTCGGCCATCGTCGCGGGGGAAGTCGTTATTGGTGTGAACAATGTCAAACTCTGCTCCCTCAAGCAGTCCGTCAGTGACATACATGTGGTCGAGCACCTGGCTGTTGCCGTCGAAGATAAAGGTGTAAGCATCATCGTCAGCCACAGCCTGCTCGACGAGATTGGTCAGCACCTGCTCATCTCCGGTACCTGGCAAAATTTCGCTCAGGTCGTTGGTAAATTCAAAGGTATTCAAATCACCCAGCACAATGACCTTGGCGTCAGGGTTCGTCTCGACAATGCTGTCTACAAAATCGTTCAAAGCCTGGGCCTGGGCCTCACGCTCTTCTTCACCTGCCTGCACAAACGGCTGTGGTCCGCCAAACACAGGCGAGGAGCCAAAGCGAGAGGTGAGGTGATTGTTGACCACGGTGACCCGATTGCCATTAAAGACAAAGTTGCCGACCAGCGGGTTGCGGGTGCCCTCAAAGGCGGGGTCTTGATCAATCGAGGCGAAAGAATCGAGGGTGACGCGATCGCGGTTATAGAGGAAAGAGTTGCGGATATTGCCACCCGGGACGCCACCGGAGGTGTCATCAACGGGGGCGACATCTGCGAATTCATAGATAGGGCCGCCTGCGGCTGAGATCGCATCCACCAGCGCCTGCAGCGTTTCCGTCGCATCGGTCACCTCGCTATCTGGCCCATCGGTCGAGCCGTCATTATCCTGAATCTCTTGCAAACCGATGATGTCAGGTGAGCCCAGGTTATTCGCAATTTGCTCAGCCAGCAGCGTCAGCTGAGCCTGATCTTCAGCCAGCGGGCTCAGGTTTAGCACGTTATAGCTAGCGACCGTGAGTTCGGTCTCACTGCCCACCAGGTCAGTCACCTCTTGCTCTAGGCCGCTCGGGGTAATGTCAAAGGCTTCGGTGACGTTGACCTCAAAGTTGCCAAAGCTGTAGCCGACCACGCCAGTCACATCGCCAAGCTGATCACCCACGGTGAGCGCAGGGGTGTCGAATCCTTCAGGCAGCAGATTCGGGTTGAACTGAATCTGGACGCGCTCGGGGTTCTGGTCGCCCGTATTATCAGGGCCAGACGCCAGGTTGATGCTGCCCCGCTCGGTCAACACGCCGTCGGGGGTGGCAAACGCGCCCTGGTTGGGCAAAGTGACGGCTTCCGCTGAGAATTCGCTGAAGACGCGGGTGGGGGACACCGCCGCCGCATCTTCGATGGTGACGCGCATCCCTTCCAGGCTTTCGTAAAAGTCGATGGCGTCTTCGTCGGGGTCAAAATTACCAGCGGTTTCTTGCAGATTAACGGGCAGTTCGTCCTCGCTGATCACCGTCTCAGTGGGGGGAATACGACCGCTCTGGCCGATCACCACTGTCTCCGGCAGGTCATTGCCTGAGGAGAGCACCACCACATCCGGGTCGCTCATTTGGGTAATCGAGAGATTGCCCGTCGCGGTCCCACCAGGGATGTCTTCAATCACTTCTCCAAACAAACGAACTTCGTCACCAATGCTGACGGTAGGGCTATCGCTGGTGGAGATAAACAGACCTTCGGACGTGGCATCATCGCCATCGTCAACGGCAGACTGCACATAAAATCCTCGGAAATCGACCGCTGTGACAATGCCCTCTGTCTGCACCAGCTCACCGACCAGGGGTGAAAGATGCCCTGCCCCCTGAATTTCAGAGATAGCAGCAGCTGGCACGTTGGTTTCGTAAATCGCTACGGTGCTAGATTCTTCATTTGCGATCGCCAGCAGCGGCTGGCCGTTAGGGCTGTCTTCAGCTGAGATGAAAGCGAGCCCTTCGGGGGCGATATCTTCATCGCTGCGAGCGTACTGTATAAACTCAGGATTGGTGGGGTTGCTGAGGTCATAGACCAGCACCCCACCGCCAGCCCGCTCTAACCCCACAAAGGCAAAAGGCCGCCCGCCAATTTCACCGGTAGTGATGGCTTCCGGCTCAGCCCCCTTGTTGTCTGAGCGGGTGTCAAACTCCGCCGGGTCGCCATCGTTGGCGTTAAAGAGTTCGGGCGTCAGCTCAGCGGTAATCTGGGCGATCTGATCGCCACTGTCAAATACCTGGTTACCGTTCTCATCCCAGATCGAGAAAGACCGTCCGCCGTAGGCGGTAATCTGGTCAATATCGCCATCGCCATCAATATCCCCATCGATAGAAGAGATGGTCAGACGGCCCAGATTCTCATCTTCTGTCAGGCTAGGGTCAAAGCTTTCATCCAGGGCCAAGCCGTTCCGTCCAAAAGAAATTACATCTGCCAGATCGCCAACTCGAATAGCATCGCCGCGCCCTTCTTCATCCGCGTCGCCCCGGTCATCACCTTCATTAGCGGTGATGTAGTAGGTCTGGCCGTTGGCAGAGAAAGACGCAATCGAATCGGGCATAAACAGGCCAAAGACCGGCTGATTTTGAATGTTAATGGCCCCGTCTTCGTCGCTGGCATCCAGGCCGTTGCTGCCTGCAAAGTCAATCAAGCCGAGCTGCACAGCCTCTGCGCCAGGCTCTAACCCAAAGTCGTTGTCGTTGAGTACCGCCAGACGCCCATCGGGCAGCAGCGCCAGCCCTTCGGGTTTGTCAGAGGGCAAATAGCCAATCGAGGGCAAATTTGTCACCTTCACCTTGTTCACGGGCTGAATGCCTGCGGCTGCCAGATCGTCCGGGGTCTGCTGCTCCAGGGTTTCGTCCCCAAAGTCTTCACCCAGGACGTTAGTGGCCCCCTTGATATCGACTTCAAACACAAACTTCTGCGCGGTGGGGTCGAGACTAGAATCTCGCTCCATCACAAAAAACTTGCCGTCGCCTGCATAAACCGCGTCGCCAATTTTGTCTACATTGCCGCCCACATCTGGCTTTTGCAGCAGGTAAACGTACTCAGCCACGGGTTCACCCGTGACCGGGTCAATGCCAAGCATGCGAATCACACTGGAGTCATCCCCATCGGCACGGGTCGGATTACTCAGCGGTGTCTGAATAAAGGCGTAGAGAATGCCCGCCTCGGTATCTAGGGCCATGCCCTCAAAGCCACGATTGCGGCGGCGGTTGAGGTATTCCTCAGGCAGCGTTTCAGTGCCAAAGGTGCCTTCAGCAAAGTTAGCATCCGGGCTAGCTTCGTTTGCTTGGTCTACCGTCCCCTCAGGGATGAACCGATCGATCAGCGTTCCGTCATTGTTGAAGTGATAGATGGCGGGACGATACTCGTCAACCATCCAGAAGGTATCATCGGGAGCTCGCACAATGCCCTCTAAGTCAGCCCCAAAAGGATCGTAATCGGCCCCAAAGACCGACGCATCGAGCTGGGTTAGCTCAGGCAGATCAACCGGGTTGCTGAGGGCATCCACCGCCTGACGATCGTCGTTGGGAATATTGGGCAGGCCGGTAATGGGGGTGCCGTCTGTTTGGGTTAAAAACAGCTCATTCGTGATCGAGACTTCGCCCGTCGCTTCGTTCAGTTCTAAAGAAACGACGCGAGCCTGATAGTCAGGCAGCAAGAAGGCGCGAGACTCTGTGCTACCGTCGCCATCAAGGTCGAGCGGATCGCCGTTGGGGCCGCGATCGGGGACCGCCAGAAATTTCAGGTTGCCATTCTCAGCCACGCCATCGAACCACAGACCCGAAAAACCGCCCAATTCGATGGTTTCTCCGGTGGCCGTGGTGAGTGCGTCTTCCCCATTGGTGATGTTGCCGCGATCGCGAATGTCGTAGGCGGTCAGATTGGGCAGACCCTGGCTAAAGTCCTTTAAGCCCAGGGGCACAATCCCTTCTACCGTCGCGGTCTCAATATCGACAATGGCGATCGCATTATTTTCTTGCAGGGTGACAAACGCTTTGTTGCCCTCGGGAGAAACTGCAATATACTCAGGTTCGGCATCCTGGGCAAAGCTGTCGGCATCTGGAAAGATGCGCACGCCGTCAGCCCGCAGGTCGTTCTCACGCCCGTTAAATGCCGTAAAGTCTGCCGTTTGAACCGTCGCGCTGCCGACGCCGCCAGAAACATCAACGATGCTCACAGAGCCATCTGGATCTACCCCGTCATCGGGCTCGCCTTCGTTGGCGACCAGCACCTTGCTGCCGTCTGGGGTAAAGGTCACCATGTCCGGCAGAGACCCCACAGGCAGGATTTGAAAAGCGTTGGGGCTGGTGGGGTCAACGCTAAAAACAGCCAGGTCAAAAATACCCACCAAGCCAGGGTCGGTGCTGGGCTCAACGGCAATTGCGATCGCGGCCAGTCCATTCTTAACCGCGATACTGTTGGCACCGCTGATATTCGGCACAAATAGGCTTAGATCGATCGGGGCGATCGACTGAACCGGGTTGGCCGGATCGCTGATGTCGAGAACTTGAACCTCTGTCCCACCAGAGACCACAAAAATTTCTTGAGACGTGGGCTCATAGGCCAAAATTTCAGCCCCAGACTCACTTTCAAAACCGCCGATTCTTTCTAAACTCACCACAATAATTGTCCTCAAGGTAGATTGCTGAATGTTTTAGAGAGCCTTCAGCCAAGCCATCTATGACGCTCCCAGGCTTAGGTAAAGCAGCGGTAAAGGTTCCATTAAGCCTGCGGGAAATCACTCGATTTTCATCAAGTACCCTGAGGCTTTACGGAATCTTTTTTTGTTTGAGGTCAAGTTGTGTAGAGGGGGGAGGGAGAGACGCGGAGAGAAGGAAGGTAGAGGGTAGAGGGTAATGGGTAGTGGGTAGTGGGAGATTGGTTATTTGTGACTTGTTACTCGTGATTTGCAACTGGAGTCACCAATCACCAATCACCAATCACTAATCACCTACATCTCTCCCTTGGTCCTTGCCCTAAACCAGCGTAAAATCGGCTTCAGTCAACGTATCTGTCTGAACGCCTGACAACACAGCAAGACTCTCCGCACCTGACTGGATCAAGGCGACATTACCCTGCTGGGCCAGCGCTAGCTGCCCAAAGGTGAGATCGTCTGCGAGACCGATTAGGTCAATGGTCTGAGGTAAGGGTGAGACTTTCAAAAGCCAAGTTGTTGCGAACCCCGCTGGACTGGTCTGCCGTGGGTAAATAGAGGTCTGGAATAGATAGCTCACTGAGAAACTGACCCTCCAGCCCGATTTCTCGAATAAACGGGGTGATCAGCTGATCAGCGTCCCCTTCGGAGGACACATACAGCATGTCTTGAGGGGCAATCGCGATTCCTTCTGGGTCTAAGCTGCCGCTTTCAAAACGCTTGCCATTTTTGTCCAGTAGAAAAGTGACCTTCAGACATGACGATTGAGTACCATCAGGTGGCAAGAGAGGCTGTGTATAAAACTTGACTGCATTAATGAACGCATCTGCTTCCACCGCACAGACTGCAGCCTATGCGAAATCTGAGGCTTTAACCCGAATCGGATATTAGGGGACTCAGGTAAAGATTGGTTTACGAAAACTTTATCAATAGGCCCAATTAGGTTGAGCTAACCTTTATAAGGCGCTTATCCATCGGCTAGAGAAAAGGGTAGCTTGACCAAAACCTGTAGATTCGTTGAGTCAACCTCGCCCATGTGCTCCTCCAAGGCCGATTTTGTCAATTTTCTAGGGATTAACTGCTCAGGGTTTGTAAACTGATATACCCTTGGCCGTCTAAATAATTTTGTGGGCTGGGCGCAGCGTTCTAAACCTGTTTGAGTGACTGAGGTAGGACAGCTGTTCTACCGGTCTGTGTGTTCCATTCTGCAAAACCTAAGCCCCATTCAGTCTGCGGGCTTAAGTTTTTGCCGAGTAGATTATCCCCAAAGCTGAGTCGTCGGTAAAGCCTAATTAATAGGAAGAATCATTGAGAGACTCTAAACATGGGTTATAAATCTGATGTTTACAGGATAATTTGGTAGACAGTTGGGTCAATTTATATTGATGGGAACTATGTTCTAGTCAAGTATCTGGGGGCTAGATATCGCTCCAGAGGTCATTTTAGAACTCAAGTTTCAGCCACCTTGAAATCTATTGAAAGGCGCTATTAAATTTTTAAGGGTCACTCTAACACATGGCAGCAGTTTTACAGATAGGTCAGGCAGAGCTAGAGGCTTCGGAGCTTCTAGAGCGGTTACAGCGTTATCAGCTGCTCCCCAGACTGGTACAAGAGTTCGTCATTGAGGAATCAATTGATTCCATTGAGTGTGACCCCCCCGAAGCAATAGAAGCCTTTTGTAAGCAGCAACAGATTTTTACTCAAGATCAGCTGCAGTCCTGGATGCAGCAGCGAAATATCAGCCAGGCTCAGCTGACAACCATGGCCTTAAAAGAAGTCAAGCTGGCCAGGTTTCAAGAAAATGCCTGGGGTAACCAGATTGAGTCGTATTTTCTACAGCGTAAAGACAAGCTCGATCGGGTGCTCTATTCGCTGATTAGAACTCAAGATGCTAGCCTGGCCCAGGAACTTTACTTTCGTCTTCAGGACGACGAGGCTAAGTTTACCGATCTGGCCCGCGAATTCTCAGAAGGGCAAGAGGCTCAAACTGGCGGCTTGATTGGCCCCGTTGAGCTAAGCGTGCCCCATCCCATGCTGGCCCGGATGTTGCAGGTCAGTGCCCCTGGGCAGCTGTGGGCCCCCACCCCGATCGGAGAATGGTTTGTGATCGCTCGTCTCGAGAAATTTATTCCGGCTCAGCTGGATGATCCAACCCGAAAGCGCCTCATGGATGAGCTCTTTCAAAACTGGCTGCAGCAGCAGCTCCAGAAAACAGTGGTGCAGCCATTAGTTCAGACGGCGGTTTCTACAGCAGAGTCATGACTTATACAGATACTTCTATTGATCAGTTTTTGGGCGCGATTGCCCCCTTTAATCGTTTGCCCTCTAGTGAGCTGAAGTCGCTGGCTAGCAAGAGTCAGCTGCTGCGCTATCGCATTGGTCAGCCGATTGTGCGGCGCGAAACGCTGCCCTATCAGATTGTGGTTCTGATGGAGGGGCGGGCCAGACTATTGGGCTACGATCCGTATAGTCAGAGCCCGCTGACCCTAGCCCGGTTATCTAGCGGTGATGCAATCGGCTTTGCGGGGCTGGTGCGCGGGGTGGCCTGTGAAAGCGCGATCGCATCCACCGAAATCGTCGCCGTGACCATTCCGGCCAATGAATTTCCTAAACTATTTTCGACCCATGCTGAGTTTGCCAGCGCTGTTCAAAGTCGCTGCTATCTAGCAGAGCTATTCGATATTTTTAGTCAGCAGCTCAAAGGCCAGGCCCGCAGCGTCAGCGAGCTCGGGAAGCTGATCCAAAAGGTATCTTTGATGGGGCCAACGGTGCGGCAGCTGCCGTCTGGTCGTGTCAACCCCAATCAGTTTGAGTCTGACTACGCCTGGTTCTTGAGCCAGGGCAAACTGTCTGGGTATGACATCGGCAAGCAGCTTGCCCTCGACATTGATCCCAACCCGGTTGAGGTGCTCTCGGCCAATGGGGCTCGTGTAGTCGGCATCCCCACGACGGCCTTTGGGGCCTCAATGGAAGACGGGCCGACTCTGGCTGAGATGCTGCAGCCCAAGCAGGTTGATAACTACAGCCAAATTCCCTATGCCACTAGCGAACCGGCTGAGCTAGTCGCCGAGCCGCTAGAGCGCAAAGCAAAAGAATATCCTCACATCCGCGCCAAAGGGGAGCTAGACGTGGCGGTGGCCTGCTTTGAGATGCTGGCCCAGCACTTTAATATGCCGTTCAAGCGCGATGTCGTGCGTCGGGTGCTCGCTAACCAGCAAGAGCGGCTTGGCAAGCTGTCTCTGCCCGCCTGCGGTGCGGTGGCAGATATGCTCGGCCTCAAACCCCAGCTGGCCAAGGTGCCCGCCGGGGCCATTGGCCGCTTGCCCAAGCTCGCCCTGATTCGCTGGCGCGATAGCTTTGCACTGGTTTACGACACCACCCCTAAGCAGTACGTAATCGGCTCCCCCGAAGAGCGTCGGACCGTCACCCACTCCCCCCAGGCCTTCGAAGAAATCTGGGGAGCCGAGGGCGAAATCTTGATGCTCGAGCCTACGGCAGAGACGCCTCAGCAGCGCTTTGGCCTGTCCTGGTTTACCCCCTCCCTCAAAAAGTTTAAGTGGATCCTGTTTGAGGTGCTGGTGGCCTCATTCTTCTATCAGGTGTTTAGCCTGGCCAATCCGCTGATGATCCAGGTGATCATCGACAAGGTGATTGTGGGCAACAGCACCGATACACTCCACGTCCTGGGCTTTTTCCTGGTGGTGGTGGCCATCTTTGAGGCCATCTTGGGGAGCCTGCGGACCTATTTATTTGTCGATACCACCAATCGAATCGACATGACCCTGGCTTCCCAAACCATCGATCACCTGCTGCGGCTGCCGCTCAAGTACTTTGACCGCCGCCCGGTGGGGGAACTGTCTAGCCGCGTTAACGAGCTAGAAAACATTCGCCAGTTTTTGACCGGGACGGCTCTGACGGTGGTGCTCGATGCGGTCTTTTCAGTGGTTTATATCGTGGTGATGCTGTTCTACAGCGTCAAGCTGACCCTGGTCACCCTGGCGACGATTCCGGTCTTTATCGCCCTGACCTTCTTCGTTTCGCCGATTGTGCGCAAGCAGCTGCGGGCCAAGGCAGAGCAAAATGCGAGGACCCAGTCCTTCTTGGTCGAGGCCCTTTCTGGGATTCAAACTGTCAAGGCCCAAAATATCGAACTCAGCACCCGTTGGAAATGGCAGGAGCGCTATGCCCGCTACGTCAGCGACGGCTTTAAGACGGTGCTCACCTCTACCACCGCCGGGTCGGCCAGCAACTTCTTGAATAAACTATCTGCTCTGCTGGTGCTCTGGTTTGGGGCAGCCTTGGTGCTTGAAGGGGAGCTTACCCTAGGGGGTCTGATTGCTTTTCGAATCATTTCGGGCTATGTGACCCAGCCGCTGCTGCGTCTTACCCAGCTCTGGCAAAACTTCCAAGAGACTGCCCTGTCACTAGAGCGTCTCAGCGATATTTTAGATCACCCCCAAGAACAAGAAGCCGAGCAGCGCAGCCAGATTCCAATGCCGGAGGTGACCGGCCACGTGCGCTACGAGAACGTTGCCTTTCGCTTTGGAGCCTCTGGCCCGATGCAGCTGATCAACGTCAGCATGGAGTTTCCAGCCGGAGAATTTGTCGGCATCGTGGGGCAGAGCGGTTCGGGTAAAAGTACGATGATGAAGCTGCTGCCCAGGCTCTATCATCCCGCCTCAGGGCGCATCTTAATTGACAACTATGATATCGGTAAGGTTGAGCTGTATTCGCTGCGCCGACAAATCGGCATCGTCCCCCAAGATCCGCTCTTGTTTGAGGGCACCATTCAAGAAAATATCGCCCTGACTAACCCTGAAGCAGAAACCGAAGAGATTATTCAGGCGGCTAAAATCGCCTGTGCCCATGATTTCATTATGGATATGGGGGTGGGCTACAACACCCGCGTTGGGGAACGCGGCTCGTCACTCTCTGGGGGGCAGCGACAGCGGATTGCGATCGCACGAACCATTCTCCAAAATCCACGTTTGCTAATCTTAGATGAGGCCACCAGTGCTCTCGACTTTGATACCGAAGCCCAGGTTTCGATCAATTTGATGAAGTGGGCTAAGGGCCGCACCGTTTTCTTTATTACCCACCGACTGGGGGCGCTGCGCAACGCAGATAAGATTGTAGTAATGGACAAAGGTGCGATCGTTGAAGACGGTAACCATGACGAACTGCTTGCCCTGAAGGGTCGCTACTACTGCTTACATCAACAACAAGGAAACGGTTAGCCACTATGATTTTTCGCACTAATCAGAATGGCGTTAGCCAGAACGGCGTCAGCCAAAACGGCACCTCTGCCAACGGCAACGGCCATGCCAAACCCGAAGAGATGCAAGAGGGTCAATTTAAGACCTATCGCAAATCCTTCGACCAGCCCGTCATTTTACGGCAGTCGCCCCTCTTCTCACGGGCGATTGTCTGGGCCATTTTAGGCGTGACCACGGCCAGTGTCACCTGGGCCTGCCTCGCCAAGATCGAAGAAACGATCCCAGCTCAGGGTAAGTTGGAACCCGAGGGCGTGGTGCAAGCGATCCAAACCCCCAGCGGGGGTGTCATCAAAGAAATTCATATCAAAGAAGGCGAAGTCGTTGAAGAAGGCGATCTGCTAATCACCTTTGACCAGGCAGCAGCCAAAGCCGAGTTAGACTCCCTGCGCGAGATTCGTCAGCAGCTAACGGCTGAGAATGAAGTTTACCGAGCGCAGCACTCCGGGGGAGCGGCCGCCGGCATCCCGGCTGGGGTTGCCAGCGCGATTGACCAGCGCCTTCAAGAGAAGAACACCCTGGCGAGCAGTAACCAGGTTTACCAAGCCCAGTTAAATGGTGAGTCTGGCGGCCTATCACCTGCCCAGCAGGAGGCCGTCCGTACAGCCCGCAGCAACGTGGCTAACCAACAAGCCGAAGCCCAGGCGCGGATTGCCACTTTAGAAGGCCAGCGTAGTCAAACCAATATTGATCTGATCGACGCCCAGAATGAGCTAGAAACCAACCAGTCCATTCTAACCAGCCTTCGGAACCTCGAAAAGGAGGGAGCCGTTGCTAGCCTGAGTCGGCTACAGCAAGAGCAAGAGGTGAGTAGAAGCCAGGCCCGAGTTGGCACGCTGAGAGAAGAGCTTTTGCGTCTAAATAGCCAGATCCAAGAGCAAGAGATTGTCAGTCGTCGGGCTGAAGGAGAGTTTCGTGAAAACCTGGACAACCTCATCCGCAACAATCGAGAGCGGATTTCCTCGATCGACAGTAACCTGGGCCAGACGGTTATCCAAAATGACAGCCGTCTGCAAGAAATTGACAGTCGCATAGCTCAGCTGAATAGCCAGCTTGACTATCAGGAACTCACTGCGCCCGTCGGTGGCGTTGTCTTTAATTTGAAGGCCAATCAGCCCGGCTACGCGGCTAACTCGACCGAGCCGATTCTCGAAATCGTGCCCGAAGACAAGCTGGTGGCACGGGTCTATGTCCCCAACAAAGATATCGGATTTGTCAGGCTCAACCAAACCGTCGATGTGCGGATCGACGCCTTTCCCTACAGTGAGTTTGGCGATGTGGATGGCAAGATTACCCACATCGGCTCCGATGCCCTGCCTCCAGATGAGATTTTTCCCTTTTATCGCTTTCCGGTTGAGGTTGAGCTAGAGAGTCAGACCCTCAACTCTGATGGCACCGAGCTCGTGCTGCGCTCTGGGATGTCTCTCAATGCCAATATCAAACTGCGTAAACGTCGCGTGATCACCTTCTTTACCGATTTGTTTGTAAACAAACTCGACAGCATGCGCTCTGGGGGCTAGTCTTTCAAGTTGGTCTTTGGAGGATATTTATGGCAACTCAGATGATCTCGGTAAAATGCCCCCAGTGTCAGCAGATTTATATCGGCTGGCAAACGGCTAGCGTCGGCACGAACACAGACTATACTCCCACGACCATCTGTTCAAGGTGCGGTGCTAAAGCCCGGCTACATGACCTAGTGCTGCGCAATGAAGTTTATCAAACCCCTGGAAAGTAACGTATCGCTTTATGGCCATGCGTCGTCGCCTATAGCCAGTTTCCCAACAGCACATAAGCCGCCCAATAAATGGGTTGACGATATTTTGGATTGTTGAGCAACCTGAGTTGAGCCTGTCGGAGTGCTTCAGCCCGTGTCATGTTGGGCTGATCGAGCCGTTGATAAAACTGATCAATCAGCTCTGAGGTCGCCTCATCATTAACCGACCATAGGGTTGCTAGGGTGCTGCGTGCGCCTGCTCTGACGGCGGTACCCGCTAGCCCCAACCCCGCCCTTTTATCGCTGGCAGCGGTCTCACAGGCGCTTAACACCAACAGCTCGATCGGGTTTTGTCTTTGGTCAGGGTTTGCCTGTAGCGCCCGGTGTAAATCAGTCACATTGATGCGATCGTCCCAGGCTAAAATAAATGTTTCTTCAGACTTAGAACTAAACTGGCCGTGGGTGGCGATATGAATAATGGGGAAAGTCGTTTCCTCCAGCTCAGTTTGGAGCGCGTCACGGGTAAATGCCTGATTTAATAGTGTTTTACCCCCCTCTACGGTCGCCTCAATGGCTTTAATCTCTGACGCCACATGGGTCAGGGGGGCAAAATCCGCCCGGCCTTCGGTAATCCCTGCGGCTAGCACCTCAAGCTCCTGTCTAGGCAACGGTTTTGGATCTAACAGCTTAAGACCCGGTGTGAGGGCAATTCCGTAGTCTTCAATCAAAAAGTGTTCGCCGTCATGCAGGGCCGCCATAGGGATGTTTTGCAATGCCCCGTCTAGAACAAATGCCAGGGTTTTGACATCGCTAGCCTTGAGTTGGGGTTCCAGCGGGCGCACAATCCAGTCATAGAGCTGCTGTCCGAGGGGTAAATATTCTCTGCGACTGCGAATGACTAGCCGTTTTCTAAACTCTTCTATAACAAACTCAAGTCTGGCCCGAGCTAAGGGGGTTGAGTAATACTGAAGAGGCTGCTGGGGTAGACGTAGAATTACATCCAAACGATCGCCCAAAATGACCGGGTAAAAAATGGCAGCCTGTTGGTCAATACTCTCGATGTCTATGGGTTTGACATCCAGGCAGGCTTCCTTGAAAAAGTTATCTAACTCAGCCAGCTGCAGCGACTCTACTACATCTCGCGCTTTTGATAGGCGGGCTTGACTGATGTCCCCGTGATCCGATAGCAGCAGATCTACAAATTCTCGATAAACCGGTTCAATGTTGTTGCGAAAAGAAAACTGGATATCTGAGTCAACGGCGACCAAATCACCCCGTAAGGTGTCTAAGGTTTCGATCGCTTTGCTGTAGGCATCAATTGCGGGGGCTACCTGAGCTTGTTTC
The DNA here is from genome assembly GCA_039815385.1 of Cyanobacteria bacterium P01_A01_bin.114. GTDB lineage: Bacteria > Cyanobacteriota > Cyanobacteriia > Phormidesmidales > Phormidesmidaceae > SIO4C1. The sequence continues at coordinate 10,109 of JBCBZL010000028.1, read as the reverse complement.
CGTAAAATTCTGCCGAGTTGCCACTGCCACTGGTAGGCAATGTCAGCGGCGTTGATCAACTGAGAAATATGCAGTGCTTGACGGGTGAGGTCTTGGGCCTCAACCCACTGCTGGGTTTCTTCGTAGATAGTGCCCAATGTACCCAGGGCGTAGGTTTCTGCTCGCTGATCGCCGATAGTTTGAGCCTGTTGGGCTGCGCTGGCTAGCAGCTGTGCCGGTAGTTGCCAGTTGGGCGACTGGGCAATCTCTGCACCGAGCGTAGCATAGGCTTTATTGAGACGCATCAGGCTGCGACTTAGGCTGACGTAGCCATAGATAACGGTGCGATTGGGGGGGAGTTGATTGAGTAGCTGTTGGATCTGAGTGCTCAAGGTTTCAACGGTGTACCACTGGCCGAGTTCTATCTGGGCTCTAAGCTCGGCCAGGTGGATGAGGGCTGTGGTCTGGGGTGAGGTCGCGTAGTCGTTCGCCTGCGCATAGTAGTCAAGGGCCGCTGAATAGGTCTCTTGAGATAGGGCATTATTGCCCAAACTCAAGAGGGTTGCCCCAATGTCTTCGGCAGATTTGAGGGTTTGGGCGGTAGCCAAGCTTTTTTCTAAGGTCCGTTGTGCCTGTTGATGGTTACCTAGCAAGCGCAATACGTTGCCCAACCGTCGCAGTGCGATCGCTTTAAGTGGAGAAGCGGGTTGGGGGTCAAGCTGAGCCGTAATGGGGTTTAAAAGTTCTTGGGTACGACGGTAAAAGCCCAGACTGTATAGCGCATGGGCCTGGTTGATTTGCGATCGCAACAGCCCCACTTGATCCTCAATTTGCTGGTAGGCTACAGCTGCTTGCTGCCAGCTTTCTAAGGCATCTTCGGCTTGGCCTAGACTGAGCTGTAAACCCCCTTGAGTATTAAGCATTTGGGCAAAAACGCGTTGCACCGCAGGCTGGCTGCGGTCTTGCTGGCTCAATCGCTGACGACTATCGGCTAAAGCCTGCTGAGCCCTCGGCCAGTCGCCCAGGGCCTGATAGGCCAGCACCAAGTTACTTAAAACCCTGGCTTCGGCCAAGCTAGCCCCCTGGGCTGCATAGCTTTGAGACGCCGCTTGCCATGCTGCTGCCGCTGCCGCAAATTCACCGGTTTGATAGAGTTGATTACCCTGCTGTTCTGCCTCAAAGCCCGGATCTGCAGACGACACAGAGGTTAAGCTCACTGGCTGGGAGAGCGCAAACGAAGGCACCGCCAGACTTGGCATGACTACGACAATAAGCAAACCTAGCAAGCTCAGAAGAAGGGGCATCATTCGACGGCGACTTCTTGGACTGAGTGACATAGACCTTAAATTCATAGCGATGTCGGATAGTGTCAGACGCTTCTTAAAGAAATGACCAGTTGATGATGTCAGAGCTGCCAAAACGGCCAAAACGGCCAGCCCCTTAGCCAAGGCGGCCATGACAGCTAGCATAGGGCAAAGCCGCAATGCGCGAAGAAGCGTCACGAATATCCGCCGTTAGGACAATGTGACCAGTCTCGTCGGTGTACCAACCCTGGGCTTCAATCAGCGGGTGCGTATTGGTCACCTCTGGTAAGGTATACGCTTCACCCTCTGGCGCATAGGTTTCGCCGAGCAAATCTGAAGTCCCCAAATCTACGAGGGGGGTTTCTGCCTCCGATATTTCACTGGGGTTTATGGGAATGCCGCCTCGACCCGTCAGCACAAATTGATTATTGTTTAAGTCGCCACACTGCGACACAACTAGAGAGGAGGGCTCAATTGGCCCATTTGTCAATTCGACGAAGACCTGCGACTCATCTGGCAGCGGCTGCTCAATCGCCACCGCACCATCAAAGCCAAACTCAGAGCTGGCATCGATATCATTGGTACCGTTGCCTGGTATTGCTGGTCGTGAAGCAATACCTAATAAGCCTGAACTGTTAATCGTAATATTGCCCCCTTGCCCCTGAATTGCGTTGGCAATAATATCGGTGTCTCCGTTGGGCAGAGTGATGATAAATCTAGCGTCGATATCGATATTGCCACCGTTGCCCTCCCCATTACCAGACCCGGCGGTTGTTGAGATCAGGCTGTTATCCCGTAGCAGCAGCGCATCGATGTTTTGCAGGCTTATGTTGCCACCATTGCCAGATGCTGCTGCTGCCGTAATCTGCGCCTGGTTATCCAGCGAGATTCTATTAGCATCAATGGTCAGATTACCTGCATTGCCTGTAGCAATGCTATTAACAGCTACTTGCGCTCCATCACGAAGAGTTAGTTCCCTAGTGATCACTTGTACATCTCCACCATTACCTGTAGGCATAATAGGTATCCTCCCAAGCCTTGAAGACGCAAATAAACCACTGGGGATTTCTGATTCGACGAGCGTGCTGCCCGTCCCACTCAATTCAACAAAATCCGAAGCATTAATAGCAATTGTTCCACCTTCACCTGGCCCGAATGTTGCTGCTTGGATCTGAGCCCCATTACGAACAATTAGATTGGCAGTGTTTATGGTCAGGTCTCCACCATCACTAGGGCCATCTGTCGAGGACGTTATCAGGGTTGGTGTACGTATCCCAGTACCTTCTAGCACTACAGACTCTGATGCATTGATCAATAACGCACCTCCTTGACCAGTACCAGCTGTTCCTCCTGATATCACAGCACCATCTTGGAGGATTAGCCTTTGTGTTTCGATTGTCAAATCACTGCCATTTCCAGTTGTGTTTAAAAGGACTGGGAAAAAGATACCGCTTAAATTATCTAAAAACTCAATAGAGTCTGAAGCCTTTAGTGTGGTATCTCCGGCTGTGATTGAGCCTGATGTCAAGTTTAAGATTCTAGATCCACTAGCGATTGCTATGTTAAGACCTGTGGCATTGAAGCTACCACCCGTACCGCTAACATCTAGGATCGATGCTTGACTAAGATGAATGTCTCGAAATCTTTGCCCATCCGCGTAGTTCAACATCCAGCCCTGTTCAGTGAGACCCAGATACACGTTGCTATCAGGGACAACACTGCCAAGCTCGATATGTCCGGCAGGTGCTGTTAAATTTCCGCCCTCGAAGTGTAAACCATTGCCAATAAAAGTAATTGATTGATTGGATTGCACAGATAAACCAGCAGCGCTCCCACGAGAACCAACAGCACCTGTAGGGAAAGCATTAGAGCGATTGACAATCTGCCCTGCACTATTTCCAAACTGAAGACCGACCGGTATATTAATGCTCAACAGGGCAGAATTGAGCGGAGTCTGGGTCGCACTAAACTGCTCTCCGTTAGAAAAAAGCACCTCTTCTGCGGTACTCACTAGAAAAGACCCACCGATATCTAAGGATGCCTTTGGACCAAAGACAATACCGTTAGGGTTAATGAGAAAAAAATCAGCCGTACCGCTTACGCGGATAGCACCGTCGATCTCGGAAACTGAGTTGCCTGTAACTAAGTTGAGGATATTATCGACCGATGTTCCGTCAAATGTGACAGAGCCATCAGCTGGAACAGAGAAGCTAGAAAATCGGTGAAGTTGATTGCTGCCAACAAAAGTTCCTCCGTCAACCGCAAAATTGGTAGCGTCGGTTGAGGTGACTAAGCTATTAGTTGGTGAAGCGCTATCTGACGCTATTTGACCATAGACCGCAGATGTAAGACCTAATGCAGCTGAGACAACCCCAAATCCTAGTAAAAAAGCATTGAGGCAGAAACTCTTTGAAAAAGTGACAGGGAAGAGCATATTTCCAGTAATTGACCCGAAATCAGATAGGCATTTCAGATCTAAATATACAGAAACAGTCTTCCCCGAATAGAATGCGGACTAGCTTAAGTAGACTGATAGCCGCTTACTCGTTGACCATCCAAGCTTTGGGGACTAACGAAAGCCTACTAGGTTCATGGAGACTCTAAACAGAGTAGTATCTTTCAGGATGGGTGGCATAGAATCAACAAGTAACGTGAAGCCTATGGAATCTGGCAAACCAGACCTTGCTATCTGAGCAACAAAGCGAGCCGCATAATTTATTTAGCAAACCCAGCCGTAACCAGGAATGTAACACTTGTTCTGAGCATCGGGCTTATCTCCTTCAGTAGAAGCGATACTGATTGCTTTGGCTTCGAGGGTACTGTCAGACTGCTCAGCTTTGACGACAGCGGGCAAGGAGACGGTGGCTGAAACGATTGCACCGAGTGCGATTCCAGAGATGATATTGAGTTTCATGATGTTCTGAATCCTGATGGTAGGTAGTTGTAGAAATGAAATGGAGCTAGATGACCTACAGGGATGCCTTAGTTTTGTGATGCAGAAAATGACTGAAATCAAAAAGCATGTATACCTTATTGACTTCACTGAAGGGATATTAAGGCGAAATAGCTAGGTGGGTCTAGGGGGAATTTGTGGGTAAACACGTACGTACGTAGACGCTCACGAACATTAATTACCGTATAATCACGTATGAAAAGGTGGAAATGCTCTGAAGTCGTATCAGCCAAATGGCTGAGTACTCAGCATATTTACGGTTAAATAATCGAGGCTTGGTAAAAAATATCAGTACTCTGATGGGAAGTATTGGGATTTACCTGATCAAAAAAGTTGATATCTGTAACTTTGAGCTTCAGAGAGCCTGTCTGTATCAAGAGTTATATAAATCAACACTTCCAGCGGCCGTGTCTGCTCGAAGGGAGGCTGGGTAATTGCATTTATCAACTGTGAAGCTTTGAATGGCTCTCTCTGTGAGCGGTGTCAAACACAGTCGCTGATGTGCGTAAATGCCGCAAAGATTCCGTCATATTACGGATCTTTGTTGAATCAGTAATATAGTTGAATAATGCGGTGAGCGCCTGAACATTAGTGGTTTTTTCTACCCGTTGACAAAAGCCTCTTAAAACGTTTATCAAGTTTGCGAAACATTCTATGTATCTCGCAAGCGCGCTCAGCCAGGGTGTTATAAGGGACTTAGGTGTCTCTACTGTTTGTAAATAGGCTCCACTGTCTCCAAGATGGAGATGTGGAGAAATGGGTGTAGCTGCGTCTCTACATAACTTATGTTAATTAGGGGGCTTTAAGATTTAGCTATCTTGCTCCTGTAGAACATTCAGCGGGAAATCAAAACGCTATGGCTCGAAGTAGCAGAATCTACCAAGTTGCGATCGCTATCGTCTTAGGAAACCTTCTCAGTTTAGGGCTGGGGGTTGGTCCTGGGTTTACAGATTCTGATGATGGCGAAAATTTGTCCCAGGGGCTCCCCGGTCGCAGGATTGGTGGCGGTACGCGAGGCCCAGAGGCGTCTTTTGATAGCGATCAGCACCCTTTGACCGCGCTGGTCCCAGAAAATAACCTGAGCGTTGTGACCGCCGCGCATCCAAACTTACTGTTCTACGTGCCCCCGGCGGATGGGCCGCAAAAAGTTGAGTTTGTGTTGCGCAACGCAGCAGACGAGCTAGTTTACGATAAGACCTTCCGAATGTCTGCCCAGGGTGGGATGGTGAGTATGGGCTTGACCGACACAGATGAGTTTCCCCAGCTTGCGGCAAATCAAAACTACCAGTGGTACTTATCGGTCATGGCAGAAGACCGAGCCAGAGATGTTTCTGTAGACGGCTGGGTGCGTCGCGTTGAATTGGACGACTGGCTGGCTCAGCAAGGTTTAGAGCAGGGGCTATCTGCACGCATCGCGGCTGCTTCTGGGCTAGAGCTGGCTAAGCTGCTTTCCCAAGAGGTTGATTTGTGGAGCGAGGCTGTCTTGGTTGTAAACGAGCTGAGGCTGTCTCAACCGACAAATCTAGCGGTTTTAGATGAATGGGAAGCGCTCCTAGAAACGGTGGGTCTAGAGAGCATTGGGCAGGAAATTTCGGCAGGGGTGTTTTTGGCACGCCACTAAGGGGGCGTCTTTTTAGGTAGTCAAATATGTCTTGGTTTTATTGGATTCGGGGTTTGGTTTAACCAGGCCCCGAGTTTAAGCTATGGCAGGCTAGGGAGGGGAGCCAAATATTGAGGGGTGTTCTTTAAGAGCAGCTCCGCTGCATCGGGGGGGAGTGGTTTGGCAAAGAAATAGCCCTGACCATATTCGCAATTGAGATCTTGCAGTTTTCGGGCCTGGCTTTCAGTTTCAACCCCTTCGGCCACGACGGTCATATTCAAGTTGTGACCCAAGGCGATGATCGTTTTTACAATTTCTGAATTTTCGCAGGCTTCCTCCATGCTCATGACAAAAGAGCGATCAATTTTTAAGGTGTTGATGGGGAAGCGGTGCAAGTAGCTGAGGGATGAATAGCCAGTGCCAAAATCATCGATACCAATCTGAACATCAAGCGCATTCAGGCGAACCAAGACCTCGATAGTAGACTCAACGTTATCCATCACAACGCTTTCGGTCAGCTCAAGTTTGAGAGCGTGCTTGTTACAGCCCGTCTTGTGCAGAATGGCGGCGACTTGCTCAACCAGATCTGAGGCGACAAACTGCCGTCCCGATAGATTGACATTGATAAAAAGATCGCAAAAGTGGGGAAACTGCTGATGCCAATGGTGGGTTTGACGACAGGCCTCTTGCAAAACCCAATAGCCAATGGGGATAATCAAGCCGTTTTCTTCGGCTAGGGGGATAAAGTCGTTTGGATAAATTAGCCCCCGTTCGGGATGCTGCCAGCGGACTAGGGCTTCAAAGCCAGCTATGGTACCTGTGGTTAGATCAATTAAGGGCTGGTAGTGCAATCTCAGCTGCTGCTGCTCGATCGCCTGGTGGAGGTCGCCCTCCAGTAAAAACCGAATCGAGGACTGGGTGCGCATGTCTGCGACAAAGATTTCATGCCGGGCTTTACCCTGTTGTTTGGCACGGTACATCGCTGTCTGAGCATCTCTGATTAAATTGTCAGGCTGGTGGTTATGCTGTGACGTGCTCAGCACAATGCCGGTACTGGCGGTGGTGACGAGTTTATGATTGTTAAAAAGAATCGGCTGCGCCAAATCTTCTTGAAGCCGGTCGGCGAAGGCAATGACATCGTGGTTGTCAGTAATTTGCTCAAGCAATATGACAAACTCGTCACCTTCGAGTCTGGCAAGTTTAGAATGCTTTGGCAAGTTTCGCCTGAGTCTGGCTGACAAAATTTTTAATAGGTGGTCACCAGCTGGATGGCCAAAACTTTCGTTAATATCTTTAAACCGGTCTAGATCTAAGAAAAGAACTGCTAACCCCAATTGAGTTTGTTGATTTTGGTGCATTAGAGCCCGCTCTAAGGACTGCATAAACCACTGTCGATTGGGTAGGCCCGTCGTCGTGTCGTGGAAAGTGCGATAGTACTCTTTGTAGGCCAGCATAACGATGCCAGACCCCAGATAGGCAAACGATGGCAGAATAATGGGAATCCAGATGGCTTGGCTAAAGAGTATGGCGGTGATGCCTATTAGCCCCAGCAGCCCGCTTGCTCCCATAACGGCCCAAGCAGCTGGGCGATTAAAGTGCCAGGTAATCAGGCCTCCTATATACGCCCAACCGCACAGCCAAAGGACTTCGCCCCACTGAGGCCAAAATCTAAACAGCGGACGACCGTCTAAAACAGCGCTGAGAATATAGCTTGTCTGCTGAGCATGCATCAACACACCGGGTATGACAAGACGCTCGTCTTTATCAGAGCTGTAGGGGGTGTAAAAAAAGTCTTGTTCGCTCAGGGCAGTGGTCCCAATGAGGATGATTTTGTTGCGGATCCAATCGGGCTCAAAGTTACCTGAGAGTACATCGCTCAGAGAAATTTGTCGGGCAATTTGTCCAGTTGAGCGATATTGCAACAAAACCTGGTAGCCGGTTGTATCGATTTGATGATAGCCCCCTGCGTCGGGCCTGAGGCGAGCAAAGGTCGTTTCTCCGATTTGGATGCTGTTCGGCCTGAACTCGGGCTCAATATCTCTCTCGGCTAAGTAAAGGGAACTGAGTCGCAGGGCAAGTGAGTATAACTTTTCGTTGCCCAGGGCTGCAAACATCAGATAGCGGCGCAAGACCCCGTCTGCATCGGGCACAAAATCATTAAAACCGACTTGCTCTGGAGCGGCACTTGGAGGAGGGGGGACACTGCCGTAGCCGGTTTCGTCTATAAGTTTAGTAATGACAACAACGTTGGGCTTTTGGATCTGCTGACTGAGGGCAGCAGTGCCGGGCGGATGGGGAATATCTCGATAGAGGTCTAGGCCAATAACGGCAGGATCGTATTGCTGTAGCTGTGCTAGGAGCTGAGCAACCACCTGGTCGGACAGGGGCCATTTTTCCTGATCTTGAATGTCAGTTTCATTGATCCCGATCACCAAAAGCCGATTGTCTGGTTGGGTGTCTGGGTGCGCTCGCACCCAGCGATCGTAAATAGCTAGCTCCAGAGATTGAAAACTGCTGAACCGATTAATCCCCAATAAGAGCCCAGGAACGAGCAGGCTAATGAGGAGGTAAGCATAGCGATTGTGAAACCGAAGTTCACCCTGCTTAAAGGTTTGACCTGTTAATAGATGTTTGAAAATCCTTTTGAGATGGGTGAAAGTCACAGCTGTTGTTGGGCGAATGAAAGGGCCTTCCTTATATATAGGTTACCCAACTGTACGAATCGGCTGGAGATATGGGCTAGTTTGCGCCTGACTTATGCGTTCTAATTAAGTAGGTAAACTTTCTTGAATGCCTATGCCGCTTGTCCGAAAGCCTGCCTAGCTATCCTCGATGCCGGAGGGCGTCAGGTTTTATGCCCCTGACAGGTGCTTTACTCATACAGGCTGAGGTCAAAGGCATCGAGATCCATCGTTCCGGTCAGTGACTGATGCTGGGTGCGCTGGTAGCGATTGGCTAGCGTGGTTTCTACCGCTTGCTGAATTTGTTGGGTCTCAGCCTCGGTTTCAGGGACAGACCATAGGGGATCTCGGGCATTGAGCCAGAGGACTCGATCATAGCTGCCCTGGAGGGCCTCAGTAAGGGCCGCTGGCAGCTCTTGTGGATGGACTGCCAGCATATCAGCAGGATAATCAGGGTCGATATAGTAGCTCAGGCGTAGGACATTTCCCCAGGCTTTAGAGTTCATCACCACCAGCGTAGATTGGTGAGGGGTCTCGATAACCCAGTCATTAACGGTGTGGAATATGTTGCGATCGCGCAGGGTAAAATCACCGACCCCAACTGCCAGATACAGCGTCAGTAGGGCTAAACTCAGCGGCATTTGCCAGCGACCAGTCGCCCGCGATAGCCAGCTGGCGATCAGCAGCAGGCACCCTGGCAGCGCTACGATAGCAGAGCGCCCCCAGCCAAACCCCACGGTAAACTTATGGGTGGCAATATCTAGACCCAGGGCAATCAGCAGCGGCAGCACCCCTAGCATAAATCCCACCGTGAGCAGATGATATTCTCGCTGGCGATAGAGGCCGATGAGGCAGATCAGGAGAAACAGCATCACCCCAAACCCGACGGCCACGGCTGTGGGCTTAATGGACGTGTCAAAGGGCAAAAAGCCAGTGGTCCAATGGCCGAGTAGCAGATGGTTGGCCAGGGTCTGAGAGATATCTTGCAAATGTCGATAGCTGGTGGCTAGCCAGCCCCCTGCCGCAGAAATTTGGTTGAGTACGTCACTACGATTATTGATCTGCTGTCGGGTGCCCCAAACCACCCAGGGCAGGGTCAGCACCACCCCTGCGGTAAGGGTCAGCCCGTACTGCAACCAGTGTCGTCGCCCTACGGTAATAACTAACACCCCCAGCGATAGAAGAATATAGGCAAATAAGTACTGTGACATTAGGCCTGCGGCGACACAGAGGGCCAGCGCTGCCATCAGCAGGAGGCGTTGTTTCCCCCTGTCAGACATTTTTAAAGATGGCTGTAGCTGCGACGCGCCGACTGTGCCAAGATCAGTGCCCAGATCGATGTTTTTGCGATCAATCGTTTTATCAAGCTTGATCAGGGCTAGCAAACTCCATTCGCTCAAAACCGTCCACAGCACCAATAGGGTATACATCCTCAGGTTGAGTGAGTGGGCCAGAAAAAAGGGGTTGAGGGCCATCAGTGCGGCCAGGAGCGCGCCCCCCTGCCGCCCCAGCAGCAGTCTGCCTAACCCGTAGCCCCCTGCGATCGCACCCAAACTGGTGAAGACGACCAGGCTACGCATGGCCGCCACACT
>JBCBZL010000017.1:0-29616 GCA_039815385.1 Cyanobacteria bacterium P01_A01_bin.114 | reverse complement strand
GGAGGGTGGAGGGTAGAGGGTAGAGGGTAGAGGGGAAGGGGGAAAGGGGAAGGGGGAAAGGCGAAAGGCGAAGGGGGAAAGGGGAAGGGGGAAAGGGGAAGGGGGAAAGGCGAAAGGGGAAGGGCTAAGGGCGTCGTAAGATGGGCTAAGCTTCCAGCCAGTTCAAACACAAGCCAGTATGCCTATACTGGCGAGCCCATCTGACTGACGAGATGGCGAGTCTATCAATGTCTTGAAACTGTTATCCGTCGGCAATCTTTAAAGCCATCAAGTTGCCAGGTTCAAAGCCAAGATTCTCATAGACCGGTTGTCCCAACGGAGATGCATTCAGTAGCGCGTGGGTACATCCCAGCGCTTTGAGATGGTCAACTGCCATCCCAGTTAACCGGGTGGCAATGCCCTGTCGCCGATAGGCGGACTCGACAAAAACACCCCAGATATAGCCACGCTGCCTGTAGGTCGGCGACAAAATTAGCGGATAGAGACCGGCAAACTTTTGACAGCTTGCAGAGCCTATCAGCTCACCTGTAGGGGTTTCAGCCACAAAGGCTTGAAAGCCTAGAGACTGTCGCGCCACGGTGATAAAATCCACGACCCGCTGTTGCCAATCGGGCTGAATTTGCTCAGCTGGGACGGACAGGTCGCGCCACATTTGATAAAAATGCTCAGCAATGACGGCATCTTCTACGGGGAGAGCGACTCGAAACTGAAGCTTCATGACGATGATCGAGACTGATTTCCTTTACCGTAGTCTGAGTAACTGGCTCATGACTAGAGCCAATTTAGACTCTTTGTATAAGGCCAATTTGAGGCCAGGTTTCAATACTCAGGTGAGGCGGCAGCGCAGCTGTCGTAAAGAGAGAATGGATCTCCCTATACTGCTAGACTCAACTGCCGCAGTTCCGTTGTATCAGCAACTGTATGAGCAGCTTCGCCAGGCGATTTTGCGAGGTCGGCTGCGAACTGACCAGTCAGCGCTGGCGCGATCGCACCAACGGCTGCCTTCAACCCGTTCACTGGCAAAGTCTTTAGGGGTATCGCGAATGACGGTGACCCAAAGCTATGACCTGCTGCTGAGCGAAGGATATCTTGAAACCCGACCCGGGGCAGGCACCTACGTGTGTCAGGAGCTTCCCGATAGGTTGCTAAAAGCCTCGGCAGTGGCCTCTGCCGAGCCGTTGGCCGCGAAGGTTTTCCTCTCTGCCTACGGAGAGCGGGTGCAAAACGCCCCGGCGCGCCTGCCTGAGATTGATTGCGATATCAGCTTTCGCTATGGCCGTCCGGCGTTGGATCTGTTTCCTGCGGGGCTATGGCGTAAACTGCTATCTCGCTATTGTCGGCTAGCAAATCACCCAGAGGGGCAACCTGGCATAGACTGGATGGACTATGCGCCGTCTCCGTTGGGGTATGAGCCACTGCGAGCTGCGATCGCAACCTACCTCAGCCAGTTTCGTGCGGTGCAGTGTCAGCCCGACCAAATTTTGATTACCAATGGCACCCAGCAGGCATTGGACTTAATTGTGCGGCTGCTAGTCAGCTCTACTGCCAGCTCTACGGACGGTATCGCCATGGAAGATCCGGGGTATCTGGGGGCGCGCAGTATTTTTCGGGCGAGCGGGGCTGAGGTGATCGCGGTGCCGTGCGATCGCGATGGCCTAGTTGTAGACAAGCTGGATGCCTATACGCCTGCCCCTCGGCTCGTCTATGTAACCCCCTCCCATCAGTTTCCGACCGGGGCGCTGCTGTCGCTACCCCGTCGATTAGCGCTGCTGCAATGGGCTCACGATAATGGCGCACTGATTATCGAAGACGACTACGACAGTGAATATCGCTATAGCGGTCGCCCCATTCCAGCTTTGCAAGGTCTAGATACCCAACAGTCGGTTCTTTACGTCGGCACGTTTTCCAAGGTAATGTTTCCCAGTCTGCGCATCGGCTACCTGGTGTTGCCGCCCTCGTTAATGACTGTGTTTCACAAAGCCAAGCGGCTTGCCGATCGACAGCCCCCCTCTTTGACCCAATGCGTTTTGGCCGATTTTATTCACGAAGGGCATTTAGAAAGACATATTCGTCGCATGAGAACGGTCTACGATCGGCGTCGGCAGGCCTTAGTCGAGGCGCTATATCGCCACTTTGGTGAAGGGGTCGAGATTTTAGGAGACAGCGCCGGGCTGCACATCATGGCCCGATTGCCGCTGGCGCTGGATGACGACGACGTGATTGCGCGAGCCCAGACGATGGGGGTAGCGATGTTTAGCGCCCGGCCTCAATACGGGCAGCCCACCCGTCAGGGCGAATTTGTCTTCGGTTACGCTGAGCTTGACGAAGACACCTCAGCTGAGGCGATTCGTCGAGTGGCTGACGCGCTAGCTTAAAGCCGGGCGATGCCAGCTGGGCGATGCGAGCCAGATGATGCTTAGAGCGCTAGCGATAATTTGTAAACTGCAGTGCCATCGGCCAGTCTTCTTGCTTGAGAAGCTGGATGGCGGCTTGCAGATCGTCTTTGGATTTAGCCGAGATCCGCACGGCGTCGCCCTGGATCGAAGCCTGCACTTTCTTGAGGTTATCGCGGATTAGCTTGGTGATTTTTTTGGCACTTTCTTGATCAATGCCTTTCTGGAGCATAATTTCTTGCCGCACGCGGTTGCCGCCAGCGGCGTCAATTTTGCCAAAGTCAAAAATCTTCATTGACAGGTTGCGCTTGGCTGCCTTGGTTTGTAACACCGTATGAATGGCCTGTAGAGTCATCTCGCTGGCGGTTTCAACGGTGATCTTATCGTCGCCGAGGTCAATCTCAGTTTTGGTATCTTTGAGATCGTAGCGACTTTTAACCTCGCGGCGAACCTGGTCAAGTGCATTCACCAGCTCTTGGCGATCAAAATCGCTAACGGTGTCAAATGAATAGTTAGATGCCATGATGTTCCCTTCCCTTTCCTCTGAATAAACCCTGAGTGCAGTTCAGAAATCAGACGCTATCACCAGCCTATCGCACGACAGCTGAGGAAATAGAGTAGCCCAATACTCACGCTACCTATGCCAAACATGAGCGATCGCAACGGTGGAATGTTTAGAACATAAAATACCGAAAACAGCAGCCGTGCCCCTAGGTAGGCGATGGCTGCCCAAAATACAGCGGGTGAATTTTGCCCGGTGACGTAGGCCATGAGTGCTGCTGGCGCATAAAGAATCAGCGACTCAAAGCCGTTTTGGTGCGCCCAGTTTGCCCGCTGAGCATAGGCGGGTAGTTTTTCGATAAAGCTGCGTGGCTGGGCAAACATCACCATCGGCTCGGCCATCTCTTTGGCAATCAGGACGCGCCCGTAAGCGGTCAAGGTATAAGGGAGATAAACCAAAAAGGCTGCGATCGCAATGCTGTAAAGCAAAATTGGCGCACCTGCGCCTGCTGCCAAGCCAGTCACAGTTGCCAAACCCGTCACTTCTAAACCCGTCATTCCTAAACCAGTCACAGTTTCCAAGCTAGTCAAAATAGAATAACGTCACAATTTTGCGCTGGTCTTCTGCATCTTGACAGGTTTTGAGTAGGGTGTGGCTGTCATGGAAGGCGAAACAAATCAGCTGCTGGCACCGAGAAATAATCTCTTGATTACACATAGCGCTAGCCTCGGCTAGAGAGAGCGAATCATTCGCCGTATTTTCGACCAGGTGCATGACGCTATCGAGCTGTTCTCGAGACTCCCGAGGCTGTTTTTTGAGACTCTGTGGCAAAATCACAGTTAACAAATTGGGGTCGGCCTTCATAGCCCCCCTGATGGCGGCTGAGTTTGTACCCGTTGCCCCTGAAGTAAGCAGGCGATTACCGCCCAAAACCAGCGCGTAGGTCATCATTTCGATCAGACGCTGGTGGGTAATTGGAACATGACGAGATCCTAAAATGGCGATGCGCTTTGAGCCAGATTGCTGAATGGCAGCCAGCTCTTGTAAAAAATCATCGGCCCTGATCGAATCAATAGGCGTATCGGTAGACTGACTCAACGGTGGTACACAAGGTTGCAAAAGGACGGGCTAATTTTACCAGACCCACGCCCTCATCTGGAGATTTACGTAGGCTGGAGATTTAACATGTAGCTAAATGTAGGCGATATACGGGCGATGGCTGCCTAAGCCGTTACCGCCGGTTGGAGATATAGCTCGGCCATCAACCGGTCAATATCAAAATGCTTTTCCATCAGCAAGTGAGCACATTTAACTTTAACCGGCTCTTGAAGGCGCACCTGCTCAAATGAGCGCTCAATAATTTCAACCGTGGTTAAGGTATCTAAATCAACCGATAAAATCGGCACCTCCAAATCTTGAGCGCGCTCTAAAATATCCTTTTTGGGCGGGATATGCCCCGTCAAAATTAGACATTGAGTGGACGTTTCTAAGGCAGCTAGCTGAATATCGGCCCGGTCGCCACCCGTCACAACCGCGATATTGTCAGCTCTGCGAAAATACTTGAGGGCTGAATTTACATTCATCGCCCCAATCGAAAGCTTTTCAACCATCAGGTCAGTGCGTTCGGGGCAGCATAAGATTTCTGCGTTTAGCTGACGTACTAGCTCACCCACGCTCACGCTACGCATCAGCGGCGTCCTAGGCAGCACGCCCAAAACGGGTATTTTGTGACCTTCTAGACACGCCTTGACCTTAGTTTCTACGTCCTGAATTTGCTGATCTGGAACGTCGTTGATCAGCACGCCCATGAGGCGATCGCCTAACCGGGCCTTAGCCGCTAACAGCCCGTCTACGATCAGCACGGAGTGAAATCGCGCGACTAGCAAAACTTGAGCATCTGTCATGCTGGCAAGCTGGGGCAACGATAGCCCAAACAGGGTGCCTTCCTCTAGGGTGCTGGGGCCTTCTATCAACAATAAATCTTCACCGTTACTGTTGAGGTATTCGGCAACTTGCTGAGGATAATCAGGCTCGCACTCTTGATCAAATTGCTTTTGGATAGTGCCAGGGTTGAGGGAAAACAAGGTCGGTCTCAAGCGCGGGCGAGGCAGCTCTAGTACCTCTGCAATGAACCGGACATCTTCATCAATATCGTCTGGCGCGTCTAGCAAGCCTTTATCTGGCAGAGGGTTTAGCTGGGTACTAAAGCAGGTCCCAATCGGCTTGCCATAAGCGATATCAATGCCCCGCTGTCTAAGCTGAAGCGCCAGCCCCAGAACGGTGGCTGACTTACCACTGTAGGCTTCGGTCGAACCAATGAGCAAATGTTTTGATGAGTTGGGCACGCCCGACCTCCTCCGTCTCTAAATTAATCCGGATAGTTTTATTGTGCCACGCCTAACCTATCAGAAGTGCTCACAGAAGTGCTCATTTTTGCTGGCTTTGCCACTATCTTCTCGATTTATTCATCACCTGCGCATTATTCATCCATGCGCAGCAGACGCCGGTAGAAAGTTTTAGAGAAGTCGGGCGATTTTCTGAGGCGCATAGCGGCCACCACATCAAATAAGAAGTCGACAAACTCAAAAGTTGCCATGGTGACCTCGTAGCTGAGCTCGGCATCGCCATCAAACTGTAATCGGCATCGGGTCAGGTCAGCGGGCAACATTGAGACGTTCCAGGTTGCTAAAAAAGAAACGCTTTCCCCCCCTTCAATGGTGCGCTCGCCTTCTAAATTTCCGCGTTTATAAAGCCCAATGGCATAGGGTAAGGCAGTACGCTTGGTGCCCTGATAGTAAGGCATGTAAACGCTAATATCTTGCTTGCTGGCAGGCTGAATGGTGTCAGTAGACATGGCGTATTGGCTAAAACGGTCTGGGCTTAAAACGGTCTGAGCTCAAAACAGTCTGGCTCAAGCTGTTTGAAATTCTACGGTCTGAAAGCTAGTTTAGGCAATTTTGCAAAATGTGTATCAGATACAGCCAAATCTTTATTCTTGGCCTTCGAGTTAGCCTGCTTGCTAATCTTCCTCGGCCTGCTTTTCGCGCCTGCGCCCGTTCATCTTTTAGCGATACAATGGATTTCTTAAGAACAGCTTTAGAATGTGCTGTCTAGGGGAGTGTGCTTGGGTTTTGTCTGTGTAGACAAGGGTTGTCTCAAGACGCTATTTCTAAAGATACGTAATGTTAATAAACGCTAACGAAACACCGATTCCATGTCTGATTTTGTCGAGACCATGTCTCCTGATCTTGCGTCTGACTTTTTGCCCTATTACGGGGGGAGGCGAGTTAAGGCGGCTTTAGTGCTCTCAACGCTTTGGGGGGGGACCGGGATTTTACACTGGGTTGCCTGGGGGCCCTGGATGGTGCTGGGGTTTACCGTCTTCATGGGGCTGTATCTAATGCGCTTGATTGTGGCCCGCCCAGCCCGGTCGGTGCTCACTCAGCCTCAAATCTCTTGGCTGCCTTCGGTGCGTGATGGCAGTGCGGCTGTCAAGGGCAGCCGTTTCGAGGGCAGCCGTGTCAAGGGCAATAGTCTTGAGGCTAGTGATGCGGTGGTCACCCCAGCAGAGTGGCCGTTTGTCTCGGTGCTGATCGCGGCTAAAAATGAGGAGGGGGTGATCGCAGCGCTGGCTCAGTCGCTTTGTCAGCTAGACTATCCGCAAGATCGCTACGATGTCTGGATCATTGATGACAACAGTGATGATCGGACGGGTGAGCTGTTAGACCAGCTCGCTCGCCAATACGGGTCGCTAAACGTGATTCATCGTGGACCTGATGCAACTGGTGGCAAGTCTGGGGCGCTTAACTCGGTGTGGCCCCGCACTCGAGGCGATGTGCTAGCTGTTTTTGACGCAGACGCTTATGTTGCGCCCGATCTGCTACGCCATGTGGTGCCTATCTTGGCCAATGAGATGGTTGGGGCGGTGCAGGTGCGTAAGGCGATTGAAAATGAGGCAACTAATTTTTGGACCCGGGGGCAGCAGGCAGAGATGGCGCTGGATAGCTACTATCAGCAGCAGCGCATCGCTATGGGCGGGATTGGTGAATTGAGGGGCAACGGTCAGTTTGTGCGGCGTACCGCGATCGCACAGTGTGGCGGTTGGAATGAAGCCACCATCACCGACGATCTGGATCTGACCTTGCAGCTCCATTTATATGATTGGGAAATTGCCTTTGTGGCCTTTCCTCAGGTGGGTGAAGAAGGGGTCACGCGCAGTATCGCTTTATGGCACCAGCGCAACCGCTGGGCGGAGGGGGGCTACCAGCGCTACTTAGACTATTGGCGACCGATTATCCACAATCGGTTGGGCTTACAAAAAACGACTGACTTATTTGTGTTTTGGGTGCTGCAATACATGTTGCCGATGGTAACGGTGCCCGATGTCATATTTGCGATCGCAAAGCATCGCCTGCCCTTGTTTGGGCCGCTGACTACGCTGGCGGTCAGCGTGTCTTTTTGGGGCATGTTTGCCGGTATTCGGCGGACTCAGCAGCTGCCGATGCCCGTGGCGCTGCTCCACACGATTCGCGGCACGATCTACATGCTGCACTGGGTTGTGGTCATGAGTACGACGACCGTTCGGGTGGCCGTCCGACCCAAGCGACTGAAGTGGATGAAAACGGTTCACGGAGAGAGTTGAGGAGGGCGGCCTGAAGGCAGTCGGTCTGAGTGGGGGGCACTGATTGTTGAGACAAGTCACAAATCACAAACAACCAATAACCTTCCGCAAAGATTATTTACCCTAAACTCAGTTGGGTTTCGCTAGGGTAAGGGCAGATGTATATTGCCGAAACGCTATCATGACAAGCATTTCTAAACTTTCTTTAAGGCAATTCAACTGGGATAGCGCGGTTCTTTTTATCGCTACCTTTTGGTTGAGTAGCAGCGTTCTCATTGATTTTTTGCTCATGCCCATGATGTATGAAACCGGCATGATGGAGCAGTCAGGGTTTGCGAGTGCAGGCTACAGCCTGTTTTGGGTTTTTAATCGAGTTGAGGTGCTCTGCGGCGCGCTGATCTTGACCGGGCTGCTTGCCCTACGGCAGCGACGCAGTGAGTTTGATGTACTGGTTAGCGGGAGTCGCAGCCGCTGGTCGCTTTTCACTGGGGTGGGCTTGCTGGCGATTGCGCTGGTGTATACCTACCTGCTGACTCCTGAAATGAGCGCCCTCGGGGTGAATTTAGGCGGGGGTGAGGCCGCAGTCCCAGCTGCCATGAACTGGATGCACGCGGCCTATTGGGCATTAGAGGTTCTCAAGCTAGCAGCGGCAGGCTTTTTGCTACGCCTTTGCTATCAAGATGTGGCAGTGCCCTTTGGTGAATAAACCCGTTTAGATAAAACCCAATTAGATAAAACCCGAGTGAAATCTGGGTGGCTGGCGTGCTAGTCACCCAGATTTTGATCGGGCCATAGGAGCTGCACGGCAATTAGGGCAAACCCGACGGCAGCAATGCCTTTAACCAGTTTCTCGGGGAGCAGCTGAGCGGTGCCCTCCCCTAGCCAGACCCCTAAGAAGCTGGCCAGTACCAGGGCGGCGGCGGTGCCCAAGAAGACGGCTCGGGGTGAAGCTGAGCTGCCGCTGAGTGCGATCGCAGCCAGCTGACTTTTGTCCCCTAGCTCTGACAGGAAAACAGCTACAAAACTGACCCCCAGCAAATTCCAGTCCATTCTGTGCTCTCCTAGTCCCTTACTGAAAATCATTGAAAAAATTTGGCTTGAGAACCCCTGTCAGCAGCTGTTCAGGACTTCTCTACGTCCAGCATCTGCTGCCTAGCGTCTAGCTCAGCACGTCGGCAACGAGGCCGACGGTAATAAATAGCAGCATGACGGCGGCCAGGGTGTCTAAGGTTTTTGCAGAGACTCGATTGGCCAGCCACTGGCCCAGCAAAACCCCGATCAAGCTGGTGGCGATCAGGGCCGAAGCTGCCCCCAGAAAGACAACCCAAGGAGACTGCGACTCTGCGCTCATGAGCAAAGTCGTTACCTGGGTTTTATCGCCGATCTCAGCTAAAAAGATGGTGACAAACGTCGGAAAAAACGTACGCCAAAACGATAGCTTTGTCTGTGCTGCCTCGCTTGGCGTGGCCGTTTGCCCTTTGACAGGTGGTGTAAGGCCAGACTCCTCAGTTCCCGAATTGTTGGCAGTGGCCGAATGGTTGGCAGCTCCTACACTCGCAGGTTCAAGACTCGCGGGTTCAAGATGGGGGGAGTGAGGACTGACGGGGCGAATATTCGATGGCTTCGTATCAGAGGGCTCGGTTTCGTTTGGCAAAGAAGCAGTCACAAAAGAGGGCTCGGCAGAAATTTCATATTTCTTTCATTATCTGTAAAGCTGCGGTGGATGGCAAGGTCAGGGAAGTGGGGGGTCAGGAAGTGGGGGGTCAGGAAGTGGGATGGGCAGGAAGTGGGGTGGAACTATTTCCTCACCCACTCACCCACTCACCCACTCACCCACTCACCCATTTATCCACTCACCGCCTGATCAAATCGCTGCATTTCTTCGCTGCCAGGGCCGTAGACGCCTTCTATCTGCTGCTGGCAGCAGTCGATAGCAAAGTCATTGAGATCGTCGGGCTCGATGCCAAACAGGGCGTGAAAGGTTTCGGTGGTCACACGGCAAAAGCTAGGGCGTGTCTCATAAATGGTGCATTCACGGGTGGCCCGATCGTAATGCTGGCACCAGCCGTCATCACCGACCATACTCAAGTAGAGCCGCAAGTTTTCAGGGCTCAGATAGTCTTCAAGGTCGGGGCGATCGGTGGGGGTGAGCTGACAGCAGGCCCCGCAGTTTTTGACGCATTGCCAGGTGGCCATAGGTTTTATCTCTTCTTAGAATTTTGTAACGTTACATAAATTTGGGGGGAGTCAACCAGGTAGAATACTGTTCAGCATTTCTAAAGGTTTGGTTGACGGGTCTTTTTGGATTGGAGGTTAAATGGGTTTCCTTAGTTTTCTTAGCAATATTGATTTTGTGGTGATTGCTCAGCTAACGGTGCTGGCAATGGTTGTGATTTCCGGGCCAGCGATCGTATTTCTGCTAGTGGCTCGCGGTGGAGATCTCTAGGTTGATTTCAGGCTAAGTGTTTTAGCGCATCAAAAAACGGGCAGCCGAGCGGGAGGCCCGTTTTTTGATGTTTGGGGTTATAGAGGTTGCCCAGCCTCGGGGGCAAGCTGCCGCTGCCGCAGGATAAAGGCTGCGATCGCAAGGTCTACCGGGGTAGTGACCTTGAGGTTAGTCTCTTCGCCTGGGACAATTTTGACGGGCAGATTGCACTTCTCAAATAGGGCGGCGTCGTCGGTGACCCCCCAGTCTAACCGCGCCCCTTTACTATGGCACTCTTTGAGGAGGGCGACGTCAAACCCTTGGGGGGTCTGAGCTGCCCATAGCTGACTGCGATCTGGGGTGGCGGTGATCAGACCGTCGGAGTTGACCTGTTTGATCGTGTCTTTGACAGAGATGGCCGCAATTAGCCCAGGGCAGTCTTGCAGTGCGATCGCGCATCGGTCAAACAGGTCAGGCGTTGCCAAGCAGCGTGCCCCATCGTGGATTAAAACCTGAGTGGCCTGGGTTGGCAGTGCCTGTAAGCCGTTATAAACTGAGGCTTGGCGGGTTGCCCCGCCGGTTACAAATACAGCTGGGATAGAGAGCTTCAGCGAGTTCACGATTTCCTCAAAATCAGGCTGGTCGATGGGCTGACAGATAATGCCGATCCACTGCACGCGGGGGGCGGCGGCGGCGGCGAGCAACGTCCAAGCCAAAACCGGCCGATCTCGCAGCGGCAGCAAAAGCTTGTTGCGCTCACTCCCCATGCGCTTGCCAGAGCCCGCTGCGGGGATAAGTAGGTGAACCATGAGTTTTTTGTCCTAAGCCCTTTCCACTCTTCACTTTTCAGTAAAATCAGCCAGACGGCAAATTGGACAAAAAAAGATCGTTTTTTCTTTGTTTTGACACCGTCTTCACATCCCAGCTTCCTCTAAAATGAGGAGCGGATAGCGGATAAGCGTGAAAAATCCATATGAGAGTACTGGCTCTAGTTCCGGGTGGGATCAGCGAGCAGCTTCTGTTTCTCCCCACGTTAGAAGATATTAAGCGAGCTTTCCCTAAAGCCGAAATCGACGTTGTTGTCGAACCCCGTGCAAAGTCTGCTTACCAGGTGTCTAAGCTGGTCGATGAGGTGATCCCGTTCGACTTTTTGGCAGCCAATAGCCCGGCTGACTGGGCTAACCTGCTAGGCATTGTCCGCGATCGCGAGTTTGAGGTGGCGATTTCGACCAGCGGTCGCTGGGAGGAGGGGGTTTTGCTCTGGCTGAGTGGGGTTCCGACTCGGATTACCTACAAAACGACCCGCACACCGTGGCTGTATACCCGCGTTGTGCCCTACCAAAACAGTCGATATAAGGCAGATTTGTACCATGACCTGGTCAAAGGTTTAAATTTATCTAGCCGTCGGCCTGCGCTCAGCCTCAATTTGCCAGAGGGCGATCTGGCCTGGGCAGACGCGATGCGCGAGCAGATGGGCCTCAAGGGCGGATATGTATTGGCATATCCAGGGGCGATGGCAGGGTCGTCTTCTCAGGCGGACCCTGATCGGTATCCGATCGAGAGCTGGCTGACGATTTTTAGAGATTTCCAAGCTAAGCAGCCGCAGCTGTCTCTGGTTTTACTTAAAATGCCTGACAGCCAAGCGGCTGTGGGTGAGCTGACCCAGCAAATGCCTGAGTTAAAAGGGGTCGTCCCTGAGAATATGGGTCAGATGGCTGCTTTGATTGCGGGCGCTGATTTAGTGCTGAGTCCGGATAGTGACATTTTGCAGCTTGCGATCGCCCTTAATGTCTTTACGCTGGGGTTGCTGAGCAATGCAACCCCAGAGACGCTGCTGCCCCCCGCCCAGGAGGCTGCCTCAAAACAAACTGAGAAGGCTGAGACTCGGTTTGTGGCGGTCAAATCGACGACGTCTCAGCTCAAAGATCTCCCCCCTGAGAAGGTGCTAAAGCAGATATGGGGAGACTAGCGCGCGGCTGCGCGGCTAGGTCAGCTGTCTTAGTCGCAAATTGCTTAGCCACAAATTGCTTAATCACAAATTGTCTCAGCAATACAGGCTAACCTGGGCTGTAAGGCTTAAAATAATGGGCGTATTTAGCCCCACCGACCTGAGAGCTCTGCAAGCTGGGAGATCAGGTTCAATTTTTTATGCCCATTACCTTTATATGGATTTAAAAGCTATGGAACGAGTACAAGCGCAGGCGTCTAAGCTCGGAAAGCTCTTATTTGAGCCTAAAACGGCAGACGCGTATAAAACGGTTTTAGCCTTGACCTGGCAAATTATTAAAGAAACGGGGCTGTTGCTCTGGCTGTTGATTTGCTCTGGCTTTATTGTCGGGGCGTGGATTGGGGACAATGCGCTGCGCACTGGCCGTAACCTAAGAGCCTGGGTTGACAGCCAAAGTCAGCCGCAGGCGGAGGTTGAACCTGCTGAAAAAATGGCCGCTACGGGCAAAGCCCTGCTGGAGGCGAGTCAAACCGGGGCAAATTACTTACTGAACCAGGCCCGCGAGCAGCTGGGCCTAGAGAAAGTGGCAGTTGTTAAGCCCGCTAAGAAGACAGCTGCAGCCAGCGTCAGTAAGTCAAAAGTGGTTGCTCAGAGCAAGCCTGCTGAGGTGAAGGAGCCTGTCGTCGAAACACAGAAAAAGCCGATTGGCACGGTTCCTAGCGATCAGGTCTAGGGGCTGTATGGGCAAACTCTGCGGGCACGGCTAAAGCTTTTGGCATAGCTTTTGTTCCAGAAATGTCCTTACGTCCTTTTTGTAGTTGAGGGGATCGGCCTTGTATAAAACGGGCTGCGCGGGACTTTCCCTCCCGCCCCCTCCCCTTTGCCTCAGCTCGAGGGGCTTGCCTGGGGTCCGAGCTCCCCCAGACCCCCCGAAAGGGATTCTGGCTTCGTTTAGACAAAGGAGTGCTCGGTGGGTTTGCGCAAACGTGGCCGTGGGTTTCCTCTTTATCAATCGGGGGGCTCACGTTCGTCAATCCCCTAACCGCAATCTCGAGGCTCGTGTGAGCGGGCTTGTGGTTCGAGCCTATTATCTTTTGTACCGGGCTACTCCATAGAAGTAAGCGACATATATCAGTGCGGCTACCTGCACAGGTACCAAAATGACGAAATTTTTAAGCAAAGGGCTAATTTCTAGCTGAGAAAAAATCTGAAAATAGGCGAGTCCAGCCAGGGCTAAACCTGTCTTGAGCGGTAATTTACGGCTGAGCATGTTTGTTTTGGCGTTGTTTTGGCGAATGGTGCGAGCGAGCTGTCTTAAAGGAGCTGTCCGAGCAGGGACTCTTGCATCTGGATAGCCAGCATCCCCGAATTCCACAAATGATATAGGCGAAAGCTGTGATAGCCAAATATAAGGATAAGCCCGCTCAGCCATAGGCCGCGCTGTTGCCACCAGTGGCTCCAGGGTCGCTGGGTGAAGAGCTCTAGGCTAACCTGGAGTAGCCCCAGCCCCCATATGGCTATAGCTAAAGGGGCGAGCAGATGATAGCGAGCCACGGCTGACCAATGGCCATCTGCGATCGCAAGCATTGACCGAGTCATTCCCCAGGTCGGGCAAGGAATCCCCACCAGCGCCTTGAGGGGGCAGCCCCAGAGCTTAACCTCATAGCCCAGCCAGTGCAGTATCACCAGCAGGGTTGGGGCGATCAGCAGCCCGAGTAGCCCCCAGCGCAGGCGCAGCGATCGCTTAGAGAAAGTGAGCTGCTTGCGATCTGGTTGGCGATCTGGTTGATGGCTGACTAGAACCACCCTTTTTTGCCGTTGATATAGGTGCTGACAAACTCATCGTCAGTTTTGACCAAATACATGATGCCTTCGATCAGGCCGATAACGCCGATGACTGGGCTCAAAAAACCGCAGCTCAAGACAGACACCAGCAGCATAATGATGCCCTCTGTGGTGTAGCCCAAAATAAATTTATGAACGCCTAGCGCCCCGAGGATGATGCCGCAGATGCCTGCCACAATTTTTTTGTCTGCACCGCCTGTGCTACCCGGATTAGTCATTTTAGTGAGATCCTTTCGTTAAGTGGTTTCCATGCTGATAACCGTCAACTCGGAGAATGACGGCCCATTCTAACGTTCCCTAATTCGCTAAAACAGAAAACGTTGTTATAAAGGTTTAATCAAGGCCGGGTATTCCGAATCCGGACTGTAGGTCGGACTATCGGAACGAGCATTCACGGGGATAGCAAAAATAATCCCAGCATCGTCACACTATTCCAGGTGCTGTGCAGCAAAATCGGGGCTAGCAGGTTGCGCGATCGCGTATAGACAAACCCGAGCGCTGCGCCCAGCACGGTCAATGGCAGCACCTCTGACAGGCTCAGGTGAGCCGCTGCAAAAATAAAACTGCTCAAGGCAATCGCCCCGCCCACGGGCATATAGCGGGTCAGGGACGGCAGCAAAAAACCTCGAAAGAGAACTTCCTCAAAGAGGGGCGCGGCCACCGACGCGGTGAGGAAAAATAGGACGAGCGCCACGGTGTCGGTTTCTTCAAGCACGGTTTGCAGGAGAGGGTTGCTGCCCCCCTGCCCCTGCCACAGTTTTTGGTTGAGCAGCGAGACCCCGATCATCAGCGGCAGCACACAAAAGTAGCCACCCCACCCCCATAGAGGCCATTTATCCAGGGGACGAAAGCGAAACCAGCCCTCTGGCAGTGGAAAATGGGGCTTAATGGACCCAATTAAGACGGCGATTCCACCGGATGCCATCATCAGATAGTAGACCATGGAGTAAACGGCCCGCATGCGGCTGGAGGTGGTGGCAAAGCTCAGCCCCAGCATGGATAGCGCATAGGGCAGCAAGATTTGACCTAAGAAGAAAAACCCCACCACCAGAACCTGCCAAATGATTTCGGCATCCCAGGGAACCTGCCAGGCTTTGCCCTGATTGTGGGCCAGCACAGCTGCTTTGCCCTTAACCCCCCATTGGATGGCCAAAACGACGAGCAAGACTGCCCCGACAATGCTGCCCAATGTCGGGAGTGCGCCGATAGTGATCAGCTTTAAGAACGTCGTCTGGGCGACGGCTTGCTCTTGTGCAGCTAGCTGGGCTAGCGCTTGGGGGCTGTCTTGGACGGTATAGAACTGCTCAAGGGCGCGATTGCCAAACCAACCATCGAGGTGGGTGGTCAGGATCGTTTCAGCCTCGCTAGCGACTACGGGGGCTGCCCCCCATAGCTCTATCAACACCTGGGCCGTGGTGGAGTATGGGCTATTTGCATCTGCTGTCAGCGGTTGCCAGACAGCAACCGCTGCTTCAGTCTCACCCTGCTGGGCGCGTAAAAGACCGAGCCGCACGCTGAGGCGATCGATCAGGATCTGCTGCTGACCGATTGCGTTTGCTAATTTACGGTACTGCGGGCTCTCGGGGGCAACTGCCGAGCTGTCCAGGGCATTGAGCTGCGCCTGCGATCGCTCCAGCGAGAGTTTCGCTTGCTCCTGAAGATCTTGATATTCACTAATGACAGTTTCTAGGGGGGCTTTGCCCAGCAGCGCAGTCCGAATCTGGCTCACTTCTGTTTTTGAAAAGCCTTCACCTGACCACTCTGTGGCTTCTAGCATCAGATTGCTCTGATACAGCTGTAGCTGCCCGGTCACCTGGGGTTCGTTCCAGCTATTGACCAGTGAAGCTCCCATTACTGTGATCACGAGAAGGGTGATCACCCATAAGACCGCGCGCTTGATCGTCATGCCTGAGATTTTTTGAATACTGCTTTAATTCTCCCACTATTACTAACTATTGCTGTGGTGCAATCAAGACCGACTAGAGTGATTTAATACACAAGTGTCGCTATTGCTACAAGCAGCATGATCTCCTATGAAACGTAGAAAGATTTTGGGATATGGCTTGGCGGGGGCCGCTGGCACTGCTGCCGTCACAGCCTGTAATGTTCAGTCTGGGGCTCAGTCAGGTAGCTCGACCGAGACGTCGGGGGGCGGTCAGCCTCAGGTGAGCTGGCGGATGGCCACTAGCTGGCCCAAGTCTTTGGATACAATTTTTGGGGGTGCACAGACGGTGTGCGATCGCGTTTCTGCCCTGACCAATGGGCGGTTTACCATTGAGCCCTATGCGGGCGGCGAGATCGTACCAGGTTTGCAAGTACTAGACGCCGTGCAGGATGGCACCGTGGAATGTGGCCATACCGCCAGCTACTACTATGTCGGTAAAAATCCGACTCTGGCCTTTGGTACGACCGTTCCGTTTGGCCTCACTGCCCAGCAGCAAAATGCCTGGTACTACCACGGCGGCGGCTTAGAGGCGATGCACGAGCTCTATGCTGACTTTGGCGTGCTGAACTTTCCGGCGGGCAACACCGGAGTGCAAATGGGCGGCTGGTTCAAGAATCAGATTCAGTCTGCTGCTGATTTGAAAGGCTTAAAGATGCGCATTCCGGGCCTGGGGGGTGAGGTGATGTCGCGCCTCGGCGTGAATGTGCAGGTGCTGCCCGGCGGCGAGGTCTTTTTGGCCCTTGACCGAGGTGCGATCGATGCGGCGGAGTGGGTTGGCCCCTACGATGATGAAAAGCTAGGCCTGAATGATGCGGCAGATTTTTATTACTACCCTGGCTGGTGGGAGCCCGGCCCGACCTTAGAAGTGCAGGTTAACCAAAGTGCCTGGGACAGTCTGCCCAAAGACTATCAAGAAATTTTTAAGGCCGCTGCCTACGAAGCCAATATTAATATGCTGGCCCAGTACGATTCCCTCAACGGCGAGGCCCTCAAACGGCTGGTTGATAAAGGAACTCAGCTGATCTCCTATAGCGATGAGATCCTGACGCTGGCCCAAAAGACCGCCTTTGAGATCTACGAAGAAAACGCCAGCAGTGATGCCACGTTCAAGAAAATTTATGACCAGTGGAAGACCTTCCGCGAGGCGATCTATGGATGGAATCGGATTAACGAACTGGGGTTTTCTCAGGTGGTGAACAAAGGTGAGGTAGCGTGACCGTAAAGCAGGTGCCTACCCCCTGCTCACTCTCTACGTGGATGGTGCCGCAGTGGGTGTCAACGGCGCTTTTGACGACATGCATACCGATGCCGGTACCTTTGATGTGGCCGACATTCTCAGCTCGTTCAAAGGGCTGAAAGATTTTTGCTACAAATGATTGAGGCATGCCAATGCCCTCGTCTTGGATAGTGAGGACGATGCGATCGCAAAAACAGTTTAACGAGACTTGAATGCTGCCTGCAGGTGAATATTTCAGAGCATTGGAGACCAGATTATTAACAATCCGTTCTAGCAAATTTGGATCGATCGCTTGCTGATGAGCTGTCTGATCGCTTACAAAGCTGAGGGTTTGGGCTTCGCCTACGGTGGTTTGAAAAGAGTCAACCTGCTCTTTTACGAAACTTACCACTTCAAGGGGCTGCGGGTTGAAGGGGAGCCCGCTTGAGGCCAGTTGCTCAGCTGCCATGACGGTTTCGAGCTGCTGAGTCATTTGCCGAATTGAGCCTCGCATTTGGCAAAAATGTTTTTGCTTCCTGGCCTCGGTGAGCTGTTCGCCATACTGCCGCAAAATCTCAAGGGAGGTCAGCATCACGCTAAGGGGCGTGCGCAGATCGTGGGACAGCATGGTGTAGAACTCTGACTTTAGCTGATTGAGTCGTTTCTCCTGGAGAGTCAGCTCACGGATGCGAGCGTCTTCCTGGCTGCGTACCCACGCCACCTTGAGGGCTGACTTGATGTCTTCAATCCTGGCCGGTTTACTAAGATAGCCGTAAGGTAGGGTTTGAGAGGCCATAGACAGCGTCGCGTCATCCCCGAAGGCGGTCAGATAGATAACCGGAATGTGGAGTGGCTGAAGGGAGACCGCTGCGTCAATACCGGAGTCTTTGCCTTTGAGATGAATATCCATCAGCACCAGGTCGGGGCGTTCTTGCTGGGCTGAAAGCACGGCCTCGTCAGCTGTCTTGGCAATATTGGTTACCTGAT
Source organism: Cyanobacteria bacterium P01_A01_bin.114 (assembly GCA_039815385.1). Classification (GTDB taxonomy): domain Bacteria; phylum Cyanobacteriota; class Cyanobacteriia; order Phormidesmidales; family Phormidesmidaceae; genus SIO4C1. The sequence continues at coordinate 11,734 of JBCBZL010000017.1, read as the reverse complement.
AGCCGAGCTGTTCAAGGTTGTCCGCTAGATTGTGAGCGCTGATCAACTCATCTTCAACAATTAAAACTTTGCGGGTGTCTACCATTCGCGGGCATCCTCCTTGGCTGATTGCTCTGGCCTGTCTGCGCATCAAACGTCAAATGAAACTGCGCGCCCTGGGTTGATGTTATCTGAAGCGTGGCATCAATTTGATCAGCCAAAATGCTGACCAGCCGTAGCCCTAACGAAGATTGATAACCCGTTTGAAAGGAATCAGGGAGCCCCACGCCATCATCGCAAACCGCCAGATGCAGAGACTGATCCCGTCGTTCAAAGATAATGTTCACCAGACCGCTCTGCTGGCTGTGAAAAGCGTGTTTTAGGGCATTGGTGAGCAGCTCATTGAGAATTAACCCGACTGGGATAGCCGTTTCTAACGTCAGCCAGACCGGTTCGACCGCTAGCTGTAGCTGTACCTGACTGGCGGCAGGGTTGACCATTAATGAAAAGTTTTGAACCAGCCCTGAAATATAGTCAGCGAAATTGATTTGTGCCAGCTGCTCAGATTGATACAGCTGTTCATGGATCAGCGCCATCACCTGTAATCGCTGCTGGCTATCGGCAAGGAGGGTCTGTAGCTCCGGGTTTTTGGCCTGACGGTTTTGCATTTCTAACATGCTATGCACCACGTTCAAGTTGTTTTTGACACGGTGGTGCACCTCCCGCAGCAGCACTTCTTTTTCGGTGAGAGAGGCCTTAACTTGAGCTTCTGCTAGCTTCAGGTCGTTGATATCAATGATCACCCCGTCTATGTGGTGCTGCTTGGTCTTGGGGTTCCACGTGCTGCGGCCCCGTTCTAATACCCAACGGGGTTCACCGTCAGCGGTCATAATTCGATATTCGATCTGGTAAGGGGCGTCGTTCTCAATCGCCCGGTCGACCGTGGCTTGCACCATCAGCTGGTCGTCGGGATAGGTAATCTCATCGAGGGATTGAAAACTCGCCTGGTCAGAACTGTGGACGGGGTAGCCGGTGACAGTTGTAATCGCACCGCTGATAAACTCAATCGGAAACCCTGGCATCGCGATACAGCGATAGATGATGCCAGGCACGTTGGCGACCAAATTTTGAAACTGCTCAGCCTGCTGTTCTCGCTCTAGCTCTGCTTTTTTGCGAGCCGTAATGTCAAAAAGCACCCCGTCCCAAATGATTTCACCTTCAGCGGTGCGAGAGGGTTGGGCCATAATTTGTAGCCATTTGAGCTGATGGGATCGGGTCTCAAAGGTTCCTTCCCAAAACAGATCGCTCAGGTTGGTGGCAGAACGATTCATCAGGGTGCGAAAATAGCTGGCCGCTGCCTGGGGAAGCTGATCTAAGACGGTTGAGAATTTCTGCAACATCCGCGGCTCGAGTTCTAAAATGTCGCGGCATCGACTGCTGACATAGGTCAGAAATTCAGAGCCATCTACCATCCGGATACACTGAAACAGCATGCCGGGAATATTGGCTGATAGCTTATTGAATCGTGCTTGGTGCTCCCGCAGACTTTTTTCGGCAGCTTGCCGTTTTTGAATTTCTCGGGCCAGCTGCGCTTTGAGGCCGGTGGGGTTGAGGGCTGAGGTTTTAAGCGCTTGATCGATCGTAGGGGTTGCCGAAGCAGCAGGCTGCTCCCAAAGCTCTAAACACTGCTGTAAAAACACGCTGGCCTGGTGAGCTATCTCTAGGCTGTTTTTTGCCTGATTTGCCCTCGCCTGAGCGAGCTGCTCAGTGACTTGCCGATGAACGCTGACCCAGTCAGAGGCGGTCATCTGCTGCTGGCGCGCCTGGGTGCTGAGCCTTGGCAGCAGGTCGTCAAGCCGGGGTGTTTTGTCTAAATAAGCGGCCAAAGCCTGCTGATATTGCTGGATAAAGCCAGGGGAAGGGCAATTCATTCAACCTAAAACCTAAGACCTAAAACCTAAGACCTAAAACCTAAAATCTAAAACCTAAGACCTAAAGCTCAAACCCTTGGCCTCATGAACAAGAGTAAGGCTGCGATCGCAAAACTGGCCATGCCGAGCAGCATCCCGCTCGACGGTGAAAGCCACTCGCGCTGGGCAGCGCTGCCCAGCAGGCTAAAGGCAACGGCCCCGCCACTAAAGTAGGTGCCTGTGCCCAGCCCCCCTTTTGCCGGTGGCACCATCGATAGAGCATAGGGCAGCGTACCGTTAGATAGCAGGCTCAGGCCTACCCCCAGGGCGATGGCCAGCACGACGGCTTGGCCTGTATTTTGCACCCCCAGTATGAGCCCGCAGGTGATGACCAGGCTGGCGAGGCCGATCGCCATCGCCCTGCGGTTGCCTATCTTGACGGCCAGGGCACCACAGGGAAGGGCTGAGGCTGCTAGGGCGATGAAAATCAGGCCCATAATCAGGGTGACTGTTGGCGGCTGGATTTGGACTTTCAACAGGGAAGGCACCATTTGAAAGACCAGCCGAAAGCCCAGCGCGGTCGTAAATCCAACCCCAAAAACCAGGCTCAAATTTATCCCTGAGAGGGGAGCTTTGGCGGGCGCGGGCGCGCCGGTTTCGCTGGCCAGGCTGCGATTGGGGTTGATCTGCCGCAAAACCAGAGCGGCGATTAGCAGGATCCCTGACCCAATGGCAAACGTCGTTTTGGCCCCTAGACCCAAGATAAATTGATTAGCCAGGGGGGCCATCGCCCCTGCCACGCCGCCGACCAGCGTCAGGACGGCGGCGGCCTGGGGCAGATCGCTGGCAAAGGCATAGCGCCCCAGCAGCGACAGTGCTGGTGAGCGAAACACCGTCATTGCCAGTGCCCAAGCGACTAGCGCAACGGGCAGCATCTGCCGCAGGGCCACCCCCCCGCCGATCGCAAACACCGGAATGGATATAAAAATTGTGGCTGCGAGTATCATCCCCAAAGCAACCTGCGGAAACCGGCTGCCCACCCAGTGCTGGGTGCGGTCAGACAGGCTGCCCATCAGGGGCTCCATCAGCGCGCCGAGGACGTTTTCAAGAATTAAGAGGGTAGTGGCCAGGGGTTTAGAAAACCCTTGCTGGGTGAGGAGCTCTACCAAATAGAGGTTATAGATTACCCAGGTGAGTGCGATCGCACCCTGCACAGCTGCCAGCCCACAGACTTGCTGCCAGAGCACCCGCCGAGATTTTGTAACGGAGTTCATAACCGGTTCAATATAAATTTAGTCTGCTAGAGGCGTAAAACTTTACGCTCTTTAAGTCATACCAAATCCGAATCAGGTATCCCTAATTCAAATATCAATATTGATATTGATATTGCTCAATATCCCCACCCAAGCTTAAAAAACATCCAGACAAAAAACGGGAATGCCTCAATGGCATTCCCGCAAAGAAGTTTGAACGGTTGAGTTTTGGCTGGGGTAGAGGGCAGAAAGAATTGGGGAGCGGATGCAACCTTGAGCCAGGCTTTACTCTCTACCCATTACCCATTACCCTCTCCCTAACTCTTTAAACCTACCCAAGCAGTGCCTTGGCTCGACTCACCACGTTATCAACGGTGAAACCGTAGTTTTTCATCACGGTGCCGCCGGGGGCAGACGCGCCAAATCGATCAACGCCAATGACGTCACCCTCAGCGCCAGTGTAGCGGCACCAGCCCATGCTGATTCCCGCTTCGACGGCCAGACGCTTGGTGGCTGCCTTGGGCAGAACTGACTCTTTGTACGCTGCATCTTGGGCCTCAAAGAGCTCCCAGCAGGGCATCGAGACCACCCGGATTTTCTTGCCCTCTGACCGCAGCTGCGTCGCGGCCTCAACGCACAGGCTAACCTCGCTACCCGTCCCGATCAAGATCAGGTCGGGGGTGCCACCATCATCGGAGAGCACGTAGGCCCCTTTGGCCACCGCGTCAATGGAGGAGCCGTCTAGGTTAGGCAGCCCCTGGCGCGAGAATGCCATCAGGGTTGGGGTTTTGCGGCTCTCAACCGCGATCTTGTAAGCGCCGGAGGTTTCATTCCCATCGGCGGGGCGAATCACATAGAGGTTGGGAATAGCCCGCAGGGACGCAATCGTCTCAACCGGCTGGTGGGTGGGACCGTCTTCACCTAGACCGATGGAGTCGTGGGTCATCACATAGATGACGCCTGCCTCAGATAGGGCCGAAAGGCGAATCGCGGCGCGCATGTAGTCTGCAAACACTAAGAAAGTCGCGCAGTAAGGAATCAGCCCAGAATTGTGTAGGACAATTCCGTTGCAGATCGCCCCCATGCCGTGTTCCCGTACGCCGAAGTGGAGGTTGCGGTTTTCATACTGGCCCTTTTGAAACTCACCCGAGCAGTGCAGCTCAGTCAGATTAGAGTGAGTCAGGTCAGCAGAGCCGCCAATCAGCTCAGGCAGAGCGGGCGCGATCGCATTGAGGGTTGCTTCTGAGTTTTTCCGGGTGGCTAGGGCTTTGTCTGCGGGGGTGTAGACGGGCAAAGAGTCTACCCAATTGTCGGGGCGCTTGCCCGCCAGCATCCGCTCAAACTCAGCGGCCTCGGTGGCATACTTGCTGCGGTAGGTGGCCAGGGTTTGGTTCCACTCGTCTTCGGCGGTAGCGCCCTTGTCAATCGCCTTGCGGAAGCGCTTTAGCGCATCTTCGGGCACTTCAAATGAGTCACAGGTCCAGCCCAAATTTTCACGGGTGAGCTTAATTTCGGCGTCGCCTAGGGCCGCCCCGTGTACCCCGGCGGTGTCAGCCTTGTTAGGTGAGCCGTAACCGATGGTGGTGGTGACCTTGATCAAGGTGGGCTTGTCGGTGACGCTTTTCGCCTCTTGAATGGCTTTTGCGATCGCGTCCAAATCATTGTTGCCATCTTCGACGTGCAGCACGTGCCAGCCGTACGCTTCGTACCGTTTGCTCACGTCTTCGGTAAATGCAATATCGGTGGAGCCGTCGATGGAAATATGGTTGTCGTCGTAAAGGGCGATCAGCTTACCCAGGCCCAGGTGACCCGCCAGGGAGCAGGCTTCGCCAGAGACCCCTTCCATGTTGCAGCCATCACCCATGATTGCATAGGTATAGTGGTCAACCACCGTGCAGTCGGGCTTGTTGAACTTAGCGGCCAGATGGGCTTCGGCCATCGCTAACCCAACGGCGTTACAAATCCCCTGGCCGAGCGGCCCAGTGGTGACCTCAACGCCCGCCGTCTCAAAATTTTCGGGGTGGCCGGGGGTATTAGACTCCCACTGGCGAAACTGCTTAATGTCGTCCAGGCCAACGCTGTCATACCCCGTTAAATAGAGCAGCGCATATTGCAGCATGCAGCCGTGGCCTGCCGACAGGACAAACCGATCGCGGTTGAACCACTGCGGGTTTTTAGGGTTAAACCGCATGAACTGGTCCCATAGGACAAACGCCATTGGCGCTGCCCCCATTGGGAGGCCAGGGTGACCAGATTTCGCTTTTTCAACAGCATCAATCGCTAGAAAACGAATTGAATTAATGCACAGCGCTTCGAGGGATTGGGTTGCGACAGCCATAGTCCTATTTTAAAGAGAGGGGTTAACGACGGTGTAATCAGGCGGCGAGCCCGGCACAAAAAGGCTCGGGACAGGGCAGCAGGCGGGATACAACACACGGGCTACATGTGTCAGATTACCGTAAAGAAAAACGCTAAAGGTTAAGCTTTGGGCATTTCTCTGCGCTCACTCAGAAAATCCTAAAGTTTAATTAAGAATCTTTCTAGGTTATTATACCTATCTGCCTATAAATCTCCTACCCATAAATCTGTAGCCCTAGCTACTGTGCTAAAAGTCCTGTACTTTTTAGTCCTGTACTTTTAGCCGTACTTGTTAGCTGTACTTGATTAGCTGTACTTCTTAAAGACCAGCGTCACGTTATGGCCTCCAAAGCCAAAAGAGTTAGATAGGGCCACATTCACTGTCTGCGCCCGCCCCTGGTTAGGCACGTAGTCTAGGTCACAGTCAGGGTCGGGGGCCTCTAAATTAATCGTGGGCGGAATTTGGTCATGGGCGACCACCATGGCTGCGGCGACGCCTTCGATGCCGCCCGAGCCCCCCAGCAGGTGGCCCGTCATCGACTTGGTTGAGCTGATGGCCACGCGGTGGGCATGCTCGCCTAAAGCTGTTTTGATAGCCGCCGTTTCAGTGGGGTCGTTGGCGGGGGTGCTGGTACCGTGGGCGTTGATGTAGCTGACCTGGTCTGGCGTAACATTTGCATCTTTGAGCGCCAGCTGAATTGAGCGTGCAGCCCCCTCCCCGCCAGGGACCGGGGCGGTCATGTGGTAGGCATCACAGGTCATGCCATACCCCACCATCTCGGCATAGATACGCGCGCCCCGACTGAGGGCATGTTCCAAAGATTCTAAGATGAGAGCGCCGCAGCCTTCTCCCATGACAAACCCGTCGCGATCTTTGTCAAAGGGGCGACTGGCGTGGGCAGGGTCATCGTTGCGGGTGGAGAGGGCTCTGGCTGAGGCAAACCCTGCTAAAGAAAGGGGCGTGATCGCGGCCTCAGTGCCGCCGCAGATCATGGCTTGGGCATAGCCCTGCTGAACTAACCGAAAGGCATCGCCAATGGCGTTGGAGCCGGCTGCACAGGCGGTTACCGCGCAAGAGTTGGGACCTTTGGCTCCGGTGTGGATGGCGGTTAGCCCCGCTGCCATGTTGGCAATCATCATCGGCACCATAAACGGGCTACAGCGGCTAGGGCCTTTATTTAGGTAGATTTCTTGCTGAATTTCCATCACCTTGAGCCCCCCTACCCCTGTGCCAATCATGACGCCGACTTGCTCTGCGTTGAGGTCGGTGATCTCAAGCTTGGCATCGGCTAGGGCCTGTTTGCTCGCTGCGATCGCAAACTGAGCAAACCGGTCAGTTCGCTTGGCATCTTTGCGATCGAGGTAAGTCAGCGGGTCAAACCCTTTGACTTCGCCTGCGATCCGGCAGGCATGGTTGGAGGCATCAAACAGGGTAATGGCTCCGATCCCATTTTTGCCTTGGGTCAACCCTTGCCAGTAAGCATCTAGGGTATTGCCTAAGGGGGTGATGGCTCCCATGCCCGTAACAACAACGCGCTTTTTTCCTTGATTTGTCATGATCTAGACACAGGGGAGCACGCTCCCAGGTGATAAACAGCTATCTCGGTGGGCGACAGGCTATCTTTAACTGAGTCGCAACTGAGTCGCCCCCAGGCCGCAGACTTGTCCGATTTTAGGCCGCAGACTTGTCTTTGATGAAATCGACCGCCGCCTGTACGGTGCCAATTCCTTCAGCCGCCTCGTCAGGAATTTCAATGTCAAATTCCTCTTCTAGGGCCATCACTAGCTCCACGGTATCCAGCGAGTCGGCCCCTAAATCATTCGCGAAGCTGGCTTCGGGTTTAACCTCGGCTTCATCAACGCCGAGTTGCTCAGCAACAATCTTTTTGACCTTTTCAAATATGTCAGCTTGACTCATATCTATGCTTTTCCTTAAAAGCAGCAGCGAACGGAACATTACCATGAAATGCCTGCCCGCAAAAGCCTCTTTACCACTGACTCAGTAGCTTTGAGATCGCCTTACACGATTTAGGCATTTCTTCATCTTATAGGAAAGCGTGACCGTCCATCCGAGCGGCAGGGGCTCTGAGCGCTCAGCAAATTTAGACTGAGACTAATTTAGAAATTTAGACTGAGACTTTAAGAAGACCGAATAATTTAGGCCGGAAGCTGACCCGCAATTATTACGTTCCATAAAGTTTTGCAAGGGCGGTGAGATTCCCCAAAAACCACACTGATAGACTATTTGGTGATTGGAGAACACTCTAAATCTGCAGTTAGCGTCAAAACAGGGGCCTCAATGGGCTCTCAGTCTTTGTAGCTGGCTCGCTATATAGCTGAAATCCTTTAATAATTGGAGCCTTCACTCGATGTCTCATTCGGTCAAGATATACGATACTTGCATTGGCTGTACCCAGTGTGTGCGCGCTTGTCCTACCGACGTTTTAGAAATGGTGCCTTGGGATGGCTGTAAGGCAGGCCAAATTGCCGCCTCCCCCCGGACAGAAGATTGCGTAGGCTGCAAGCGTTGCGAAACTGCTTGTCCTACTGACTTCTTGAGCATCCGAGTCTATTTGGGTGCTGAAACCACCCGCAGCATGGGTCTGGCTTACTAGAGCTGCTGAGCTTATCTAGCTCACCCCAAATTTTGTTTTCACTCGAAACGATTTACCCCGCTGCCCTTTGGGGCGGCGGGGGTTTTTTGTGGGTATGGGTTGAGTTACCTTACTGCTAGGGGCGGGCGGCAAATTTTCGGACTGCTAGCAAGCTGCCCAGCAGCCCAATGGCGCTGCCTAACGCCAGCAGTGAGGCCGGTAGCAGCACCGTTTGCTCATGGGAAAGCTGTAGCTCTGTGATCAAAAACTGCACAAAGTCTGGCTGCTGCTCGGACAGCTGTCGCAAAAACTGATGGATTGCGATCAGCATCCCCCAGGCGACGGCAGCACCTACAATGCCAAAGGTGGCCCCTTGCAGAATAAAGGGGAAATAAATCCAGGTGGAGGTGGCCCCGACCAGCTGCATTACCTCAATTTCGCGGCGACGCGCCATCACGATCAGGCGAATGGTCGTCGTAATCACCGCCATTGCCGTGAGACTCAAAATGCCAATGACAAATAAGCTGAGCCATCTCAGCCCCTGATTGAGATCGGCCAGACGCTGTACTGCTTCTGTCACATATAGGACTTCATCCACCTCGTTCAGGGTTTGCAGCTGCACCGCTACCGCCGGAACCGCTTCTGATGTTTTAACCTTGACTTTCATCTCATCGACCAGGGGGTTGCCGTTGAGCTGTTCGGTGGCGCTGCTGATATCAGAGAGGCCAAGGTCTTCGGTGAGGGCCTGCCAGGCGTCTTCTTTAGTGACTGTTTTGACCTGAGCGACGTCTGAGATGGCTTCTACCTGGGGCACCAGCGTTTCGGCGGCAACCCCGCTATCTAGATAAACTGAAATTTCTAACTGACTGCCAAACTGATTTAGCAGACCTTCTAACTGCCAGGTGGTCTGTAGGCTAATGCCAAATAAAAACAGCAGCACCGTGACTGTACTCACGGCGGCCCAGTTCATCCAACCGCCCCGTCGAAGACCCAGCAGGGTCTCCCTCAGCAGATAGTCTGCTTTGGTCAAAAACTTGTCCATCTTCTAATACAGAAGGTGTTGGGTGTTGGGGCATTCAAGTTTTGAACTGATGACTTGCTGACCCCTCGCCCTCTCCTGACTCCCGACTCCTGACTTCTAATTTTCAACCTTAGCCAGCTCATCTCAAGCAAACACCCTAATCATCGAAATCATAGCAGCCCCCTGATCAAACCTAAGCCGATAAATCCTAATAAAACTGGGATAACAGCAGAATAATCTAGGGGATACGCTCGAGTCGCAGGGTGTCTTGCTAGGATAAGGATACACATTATGAATGAGTAATCGGTCACATGGCTGCGGGTATCGAGATTGATAAAAGGAAGTTAAAAAAGTCGCCCTTAGCGCTGCACTATTTGGGCGATCGCGTGCTGCGGCAGCCTGCTAAGCGAGTCTCTAAAGTCGATGATGAGGTTCGCCAACTGGCTAAGAAAATGCTGCAAACGATGTATAGCGAAGATGGTATCGGGCTGGCTGCGCCTCAGGTTGCGGTGCAAAAGCAGCTGATTGTGATCGATACTGATCCAGAAGAGGCCACCAATCAGCCCTTGGTGTTGATTAATCCTAAAATCACCCGTGCGAGCAAAGAGCTCTGCACGGGGCAAGAGGGCTGCTTGAGTATTCCTGGGGTTTATCTAGATGTGATTCGCCCTGCTGCCATAGAAGTGACCTTTAAAGACGAAAATGGTCGGCCGCAAAAGCTATCGGCTACAGAGCTGCTCGCTCGAGTGATCCAGCATGAGATGGACCATCTTAACGGGGTCGTTTTTGTGGACCGGGTGGACAATCGGTTGGCCCTTGACCAGGAACTGCAAAAAAACGGCTTTTCGTCGAGAGACGTTAAGAAAGTGGGTTAGGCGTTGCCGCTAGCAGCGTTGCATGCAACGCTGCTAGCGGCGTTGGGTATGAGTCGATTAGCGGATATCAATCAAGGAGTAAGGTGTGACCCCAAAGAGTGGTGTATTTTTAGCGGGTACCTGTATCGCTGCGATCGCAGGGGTCGGCTCGGTATTCGAACTATCTTCTGGCCAGCCCGACTTGGGTGTCGGTCCCACCAGCCTGATTTTAGCGTTGAGCATCCCAGTCACAGTCACTTTGTTTATTGCTGCGGTTAAAGATACCCGAGCTAACCAGCAGTGAACTTGCTGTGTGTAAATCTAGCCTGTCTGTCATGATGTAGCCGCGATGCCTCGCAGGCGGCTGGGCAAGCGTTGCTCCTAAGGTTGTTCAAGCCTCTATCGGCAGGATTGAGAAATAACCCGGTAAATGAATTGCCTCAGCCGTATCTGTATGTCAAAGTAGCTTCGGGACGTTTTGCGCCCCTGACGGGCTCCCATTGTGAATCGGGAGTACTGCATTCGGATCTGGTACAGGTTTGTTATTAGTCAACACCTTTCTGTGACTGTTCTCGCGGTGATCGCGGCAACCCACCAGGAGGCTGGTAAGCGCTTAGGGTTTTCCATGATCACCGTATATGTTGTAGAAGACTGTCTGCTCTACCAGAGCCTGGTCATGGAGATTTTTCAAGCAAACCAAGCCTCTTGTCTGGGCTGTCGCAGTATCCAAGAGGCTTTACAGGCAATGCTGATGGCTCCCCCGGACCTGATTATTTTGGAACCTTTGATGGATCAGCGGCGAGGGTTCAGCTACTTTGAGCAAATCCGCCAAGACCCGACCACGCGGTATATTCCCATCGTGCTGGTCACCGCTGCATCTCGATCAACCGTACGCGACCTACTCGAGACGGAAGGCGGTCTGACTTTCTATCGCAGTAAGCCCTGTGACCCTAACGAACTGGTTGCGATCGCTCAGGCTCTATAGAAAAGCAGAAAAGCCCTTAACGAGACTTGAACTCGTGACCTCTCCCTTACCAAGGGAGTGCTCTACCGCTGAGCTATAAGGGCGCTTTATTTTTTATTTTGGACTGTTTATTCTGAATTGTCAGATTTGCAGCAATCCAAAATCGCAAATCTAAAATCAACTGTGGTGGGCCGGGCTGGATTCGAACCAGCGTAAGCATAGCTAGCGGATTTACAGTCCGCCCCCATTAACCACTCGGGCACCGACCCTTGACCACGTTGACTTAACGTTTCACGGTTATTGATCCTAACACATCTATGGGCCCGCATTTTGCCCTGTTCGGAAATTGCTTGAGGCTGCATGATGAGTAGATGGACACTGCGCTGGATAAAGCTTCTGAAGCTTGAGACTCAATTGTGTCAACCCCATCCGTCCAGTCGATGCATAACGATTAGGCAGAATTTCAGCAAGATAAGCAGGAATTCATCAGCCTTTATCTATCGGACTCAAAATCTACAGGATTAAACCTTTCATAGGATGGCCTTAAAGATTTTCTGAGCAACATCTCAGAAACTGTTCTGATAGCTGCTTGGCTTTATGAAGTTTAGTATAGGGTGCAGGCATCTGTAACGTCCTATATCTGTGACATCCTAACATTAGGGGTTGATGAGGTGACTGGTGCTATAAATACTGCGTAGCAAAAACACGATTCGCTCATCTCTTGAAGGTTCTGAAGGACAAATCGTGATTAATAGGGCGATCAGGAAATGTGAATAGCTGTCATTTTTTAAGCCTAATAGG
>JBCBZL010000273.1:0-6920 GCA_039815385.1 Cyanobacteria bacterium P01_A01_bin.114 | reverse complement strand
TTTTATCCATTCTGAATTTCTTCACTACGAAGAGATTCGCCTAGCTCAAAGTCCCTCTCCCAAAACTGGGAGAGGGATTTAGGGTGAGGGCTGCCGGGATGTTATTTTCTTGCGATCCCCTAAGGTTTCGTAGGTGCGGATGGCTCCTTGGACTTCGCTGATCTCTCGAGGTTGGCCGAGGACTCGCTTGCCGTCAAGGATAGCGGTTACTTGCTCTAAAGAGAGGGTGTTCCCTTCAATTGCAAGGGTGCTTTGGATAGTGCGAATGCGGTTTTGTTTACGTAGCTGGGGGGATAGGTTTAAATTTTGACTATCAAGCCGCCCGATCTGCTCTGAGATGACACTGATCTGGTTGATAATTTTTGAGGTGATCTCGAAGGGTGGCTGGTAGGACATTATTAAGACCTCTGTCACGGGTCACCACAAACTTAAAGCATTGATCGTCTCAAACGCTTACTAAGGAAGCATCTGAGAAGTATTGTTGAGCATCTTGCAGATGTTTTACCAACGTCGCTTTGGGTAGTGGCCCTTCGATGTGATCCCAGGGCAAAGCCTGGTCAGTCTCCCAGTTTTGATGTACGTAAAAATCCAGCGGGGGCAGCTGCCCCTTGAGGGCTTTGAAGGCGCGGCGGTAGCTGCCGAGGGAGTCGCCGTAGTCGCGGGTGAGCAGCAGCAGTTTGCTCAGGCGTCGGTCGCCGCGTGAAATGAGCGCTTGGATGACTGACCAGTTATAGCTTTCGGGGCGAAAGTCGATGCCCTTAGATCGCAGCCCTTTTTGCAAAACCTTTAGCCGTTTCTCTGCCTTCGGATTCACCCCAAACCACTGGAAGGGCGTATGGGCCTTGGGCACAAAGGTGCTGCACCCCAGGGTCAGGCGCAGGCCGGGGGTGGCTTTTTTGAGGCGTAGCATCATGGCGACGGTGGCCTCTAAATCTGCCTCGGTTTCTCTGGGGATACCGGCCATGCCGTAGAGTTTCAAGCTGCTGAGCCCGCCAGCTTTAGCATTGACGGCGGCCTGCTCAATCTCGTCAGTAGCCAGCTTTTTGTTCACCACCTGACGAACCCGCTCAGAGCCGCTTTCGACCGCGATGGTGATGGAGCGAGTGTCGTGATTGACCAGGGTTTTGGCCAGCTTTTCGTTGACCGTGTTGGTACGCACCGAGGCGATGCTGACCCGCACGTCGTCGTGCTCGGGGCGATTGAGATAGTCGAGCAGGTCGTCAAAGCCGGGATGCTGGGTGACTGAGGCCCCGAGCAGGCCCAGACGCTTAGTCACCTTCAGACCGCGCTCGATGTCAGGGATCAGGCTGTCTTCCAGGCTGGCGGGGCGAAAAGGCAGAGTCAGGTAGCTGGCCAGGCAAAACCGGCACATCTCTGGACAGCTGCGCACCACCTCCACCATAAAGATATTTTCCCAGGCGGCTTTTTCGGTGACGACCGTTGAGGTGGAGAGTCGATTGCCGCGATGGGTTTGCTTTTGCACGGTAGCGGGCACACCCTCCAGGGTTTGAATCCGCTCGATCGGCCCGTCGGGGGCGCTGTAGATCGGTTCGTACAGGCTGGGTACATAGAGCCCCGGCATCTGGGCCAGCGCCTTAAGTTTTTCAGCCCGAGGCTGGTCGCGCACCGACTGATAGGTTTCGATAAAGGCGGGCAGTACCAGCTCGCCATCCCCCAGCAGCACCACATCAAAAAAGTTGGCAAAGGGCTCTGGGTTGGCGGTGAGGACGGGACCACCGCCGAAGATTAAGGGGTGATCGGAGGTGCGATCGCAGCTCTCAATCGGAATCTGCAACGACTCTAGCAGGTTCAAAATATTGATATAGTCCAGCTCCCAAGACACCGAAAAACCGAGTAGCTCAGGCTCTGACGGCAGCGACTCGTGCCAGTCAGTAAATAAACGACTGACCTGCACATCGGCCCGCTGGGCCAGCATTGCCCAGATCACCTGATAGCCCAGGCTGGTGATGCCCACACTGTACTCATTGGGAAACGCAAACACCACCGGCACCGCGTCCGCTGTCGGAGGAGTTGAGGTAAACAGAAGCCGCTCAGCGTTGGGGATGGGGTTGGCCACGGAAGATGGTAAAGGGTAGTGGGTAGTGGGAAGGGGTGCTTTAGAAAAGCCCGGAGCGTCGATAGATTACCCGAGCATCCAGATCGCGGCCTCTGGCGGCAAAAGTTCTGGCTTCAGCTGGTTCGCGAGAGTTGAAGTTGCCGATGTTGATAAACTCGCCTTCGATGTTTGAGTCTATGTAGGCGTTGGGAAAAAATCGACGCACTTCTGCCAGCTGAGATTCATCGCCGATCACCGCTGCAATATAGCGCAGATCTGGAGACTCAAAGCCGATGTCTTCGAGGGTGTCTCGGTCGGCTATGCCACTGACGGTCAGGCCGCGCGTGCGCTGATAGGTGCGTACCGCGTTGGCAGTGCCCGTTCCATAGACCCCATCCACAGCGACAGGCAGACCGAAGTCGCGCAGGGCTCGCTGTAGCGATCGCACATCGGCCCCTGTGTCCCCTGGGGATAATTGCCCCCGAGTCAGCTCACCCGCTCTGGGTGTAAAGGAAGCATTATCGGTCTGGGCAGCCACGGAGGCTTCAACAAAATCAAACCCCATATCCTCTAAGGTCTCAGTATCAGCTACCCCGTTCACAGGCAACCCTTGAATGCGCTGATAGGTTCTAACCGCCTCAGCAGTCTCGCCGCCGTAGACGCCATCTATCCCAACAGGTATTCCATAGCTATTTAGTGCACTTTGCAAAGCCGACACATCAGAACCGCTATCACCGCTAGAGAGGCGTCGTCGAGTCAGATCTCTGACGTTGGGCTCAAAGTTTTGGCTAATGTTGGTAGAGCTAACCCTGGCAGGGTTAATGTCAGTAGAGCTAAAGTTGGTAGCGCTAACGTTAGTAGAGCTAACCCTGGCGGGGCTAACTTGAATTGGGGTCGGATTGGGTGGCACATTTCTGGCCACTGGCGCAGGCAGATTAAACCCTATATTCTGAAGGGTGGTGCTATCAGCTATCCCCGTTACGGGTAAGCGGTTCTCGCTCTGATAAATGGCAACAGCGGTTTCGGTCTCTGAGCCGTAAACCCCATCAAACGTCCCTGTGTAGTAACCACTGCGCTCGAGGGCGCGTTGCAGATTCTCTACATCGTCGCCCTGATCGTTGGGCTGCAACACACGACGGCCTAGATTGGCATCAACTTTAGCTGCCTGTTTGACGCTCACAGATACTGTTGGAGATTGCGCAGCGGTGACCTCTCCAGACCAGGTCAGCCCTGCTATCAACAGCGGTGCCCCTAACCAGGCAGTGTGCGCAATCCATCGATTCATTTTCAGAAACCTCGTTTTCCTAACGTTGTTTAGAACCTAAAATTTAGCTAAAAGTCTCGTACTCATTGTACTCAATGAGTTTACGCATTTTTACAGAAATTCCAAATAATCAACGCCGAAGAATCCGGCGTTGCATGCAACGCCGCTACCCGCTACCCATTACCCATTACCCGCTTACCCACTACCCACTACCCATTCCCACCTCAACCATCTCCGTCATGGCCTCCCGCAGCGTTTCCGTTAACGCTAATACCGCCTTACGCGCCTGGCGCGAACTCCCCTGATAAGCCTCCCAGCGGTCGGTTACCGAGATCGGCTGCCCCACGGTGATAGTAGCCCTTCGATGGCCCAACCGAGGCCGACGCGGCAGTTTGTCTCCCCGGATGCGGGCCGCCATATCAAACATCAGCAGGGCGGTTTCAGCACAGCGCTGAAAGGAGGGTTTTTCAGATATGTAGGTCTCGGTGACGGCCACAAAGCTTTCTACTAAACGCATGTGCAACATGCGCAGGCTGGCTGCTTCGGCAACCCAGTCTGCGAGGCCTCGCTCCAGGGAGGATAGGGTCTTCCGGTCGGGCAAGTCGTCTCGGTAGATGTAGGTCCACCCGGCTTCTTCGATGCGCCGACAGCGATCGACCAGCGTGCCTTTAGAAGGAATGCCAAAATATTGCTCACTCACCTTGAGGGCACTGTCTAAAAGAGTCTGGAGCCGATCGTTGAAGGGCTGGGTCGGATCGTTCTCTATTTTCTGATGATAAAACCGGCTATAAAACGGAATCATGATGCTGAGCAAATGCTCGCCGAGTGCCTCAATCCGCCGATAGCAGTTTTGAGCTGAAAAATTTTGGGATGAAGGATTTGAAACTGGAGCAGTCTGCACTGTCAGATCGGGGCGTGCCCCGGCAGTCCCCCCAGTCGTGGTTCCAGTGGTTATCAACTCAGCTAGACCGGTCTCCTGTTCCAACCAACTCAGCAAACGCCCCAGTTTTGGCCAGTTGGGGGCGATGTACTGATACTGCAGATTGATTGGCACAATGTAGACACGTTCGGGGCGGTCAGCCTTCAACAAATCCTCTACGCACCAAAAGCCGAGCTGGGCGGCACCAGGTTCAAAAGGGCCGATGCGTTCGCTATGACCGTTGGTGCCGCCCTCTGGGGCAAGCACCATGGGCATAGCGCCGTTAACCATTAGGTCTCGGGTATAGCGCATGGCAGGCCAGTCGGGGCGGCGACCCCGACGCACCGGGACTCCGCCCAGGCGAGACAGCCCCCAGCTGAGCCACCGACCGGCCCACAGCGACATGCCGCGCTCATAGAGAAAGTGGGTATGCAGAGGGCGAGGCAGCTGAATCCCTTGGGCTTTAGCAGCGCGGCTAACATCCCGCGACAGCAGATATAGCCCACACAGCGGATCTTCGATCTCGACGTGGCGAAAGGCCATCAGGAAGCGTATTTTGCCCTGCTGAAATTTTTGATAGAGGTCAACCAGTCGCTCAACGTGGCGGGTCTCGATCTGGGTGACGCCAGCTGGCAGCCAGGGCCGAGTTCGAACCCTCAGCAGCAGGGGCAGCAACCCGTGGAGCAACCTAACTAAGCTAGGGCTGTAGGCCGGTGGAACAAAGGTTAATTTAGGCTGAACCTGATCTACAAACCGCGACAAATGACGTCTTCCTAACCAGAAAAGGACTCTTTGAGTATCTCAAATAATCAGTATCCCAAATAACCAGTTCAATCAGAAGAATATCTGAGTTAACGCTGACCGACGGTTAGAGCTTCACTCAGGTGCCGGGCAATTTGGGCGTTGATAGTGTCTAGGTTAAATCGCTGGGCCGCTTGGGTTTGAGCCTGCTGGGCGATGGCGGTTGACGTGTTTGGCTGGTGCTGACAGGTTTTGATGATATCTGCGATCGCACCCCCATCTCCCGGCGGCGTCAGCCAGCCAGTCTGTCCATGCTCGACCAGCTCAACCGCGCCGCCTGCGGCAGCCGCTACCACCGGGGTACCGCACAGCATCGCTTCTGCAATGACGCGCCCAAACGGTTCAGGAGCCGTAGACGTATGGGCCACAAGATCGCAAGCGGTCATCAGACGAGGAATGTCGGATCGAAACCCCAGAAACTTAACCCGATGCTCTAGATGGAGGGCCTTGATCTGCTGATGCAGCTGTTGAACGTAGTCTTGTTCTCCGAACAGGGCATCCCCGACCAGCAGCGCCACAACAGAGTCTGGACAATATTGCAGGGCATCTATCAGCACATGCTGCCCTTTCCAGGGGGAAAGTCGGCTGAAGTGGCCAATCAGAAAAGGGGGGGGCTCTGCTTGAGAGCCCCCTGTCGGCTGCGGTGCGGCTTGAGCCGATCCGGCGGCCAGTTCATCACGCAGCTGCGTGCGGACAACATCATCCAAACAGCTGGCATAAGCTTCTGGGCAAAAGCCGTTGTAAACTATCCGAACTCTATCGGCCCGTCCGCCTGCTTGGACAAAGGCCTCCCGGCTGGACTGGGAGTTGGCAATCACTAGGGCCGCGCGGTTCGCTAAGGTGATAATAATCCGGCGATTTGTGGCGCTGAAGTGCTCGGGGGAGACAATGTCGTGGAGATGATACACCAGGGGACGACGGCTCAAGAGACTGGCGATCGCACCGACAACCAGCGCTTTTTGGGTATTGGCGTAGATCAGGTCGTACTGCTGGCTGAGCTGGGCAACATTGGCAATCAGCGGCACCAGCCGATTCAGGCTTTTGAGCCCCGCCAGCAGGCCGCTGGCTTTTTGCACCCGCAGGGTTTGATCCGTGAGGATTTTGACGGGGATGTTGCGATCGCGCAGATACTCAGGAAAAGCCCCCTCTGCAAACACCCCCACCAGGCAGGTTGACTGAAACGGCTGGGCAATATCTGCCAAACACAGCTCAGCCCCCCCCAGTTTGCCACTCTGGTCTAAAAATAGAAGTTTCATGTTCTCTTATTTATAGTCTCTTGGTAATCAGCCGATTTCTCAAAATTGCAACCAGCCGCTTCTCAATATAAAAATGAGCAATGCAGCCTATAAAGACCGCGACGGCACAGGCCAGCACCATACTGACCGTCTGAAAACCAAAGTTGCTAATCCCAACCGCCTGGATAGCCTTCGTCAACACTGACAAGATCGAATAGTGGGTTAGATAAATCGAAAAAGAAGCCGCTCCCAGGATGACTAAGGCTCGATTAATCTGAATCTGATGTCGCTTCTCTAAAAAAGCCGCCCCGCCCACGATCAGCACCGACGACAGCCCATAGGTCACAAATTCATAGTAGTGAACAAAGCCAGGGTTTTCAGAGCCTGTCCGTAGGGCATACACCTCCACCAGCCCCGACAGAATAAAAGCCAGACAGCCGATCAGCAGCATGGCCAGGCTAACAGACGTTTTGAGCGGCGTCCGTTTAAATGAACCACTCAATAAACCGCCGAGCCAGCAGCCCGCCGCAAACTCAAGATTGTAGTAAGAGAAGACAAAATTGGTTAGAAAGTGAGCCCCCTCTCTGAGCTGATAGCCTGAGCCGATATCTGCCACCATAAACAGTGCTGACAGGACTAGCCCTA
>JBCBZL010000215.1:0-8622 GCA_039815385.1 Cyanobacteria bacterium P01_A01_bin.114 | reverse complement strand
CATCACGGTGGATCGCTTCATGCGGCTCACGGCGCGCGTCTCGCGGGAAAGCTGCGAGCAAGCGCTTGAGATCGCGGGCGTTCATATTGAGCCCCAGCAAGAATATCTGCGGGTGCGGTTTCGCAGAGACGGGGTGCTGCGGCAGGCTTTCCAACCCTTCCCCAAGAAGATTATTCCAGCCGTCACTGCCCGTTTCAAGATTATTGCGGATCTAGACATTGCCGAACGGCGCGTTCCTCAGGACGGTCGAATTCGACGTGTTTTTCAAGATCGCAAGGTTGACTTTCGGGTCAGCACCCTACCCAGCAACTACGGTGAAAAGGTTGTACTGAGAATTTTAGATAACTCTTCCACACAGCTGGGGTTAGACAAGCTGATCACCGATCAAGAAACCCTGGAGATTGTCCAGGAGATGGCCAGACGCCCCTACGGGCTGATTTTGGTCACCGGCCCCACGGGCTCAGGTAAAACCACGACCCTTTACTCGGTGCTGTCTGAGCGTAACGATCCGGGGATTAACATCAGCACCGCAGAAGACCCGATCGAATACACCTTAGGGGGGATTACCCAGGTTCAGGTGATTCGAGAAAAGGGAATGGACTTCGCGTCAATTTTGAGAGCCTTTTTGCGTCAGGATCCCGATGTCATTCTGGTGGGTGAGACTCGCGACCCTGAAACCGCAAAGACTGCCATTGAAGCGGCCCTGACGGGGCACTTGGTGTTAACGACACTGCACACCAATGATGCGGCGGGTGCGATCGCACGTCTAGATGAGATGGGCATCGAAGGCTTTCAGACCTCAAGTTCTCTCATTGGTGTACTGGCCCAGCGCTTAGTCCGTAAAGTCTGCACAGACTGCCGCATACCCTACAACCCCACCCACGAGGAGCTGGCTCGATTTGGTCTGACGGCAGCGGGGGATGACTTTAGCCTGTATAAGGCCAACACTATCCCCAACGAAGAAATCGAAGCGGCAACGGTGGCGGGTAATCTGTGTCAAACCTGCCAGGGTTCTGGCTATAAGGGCCGTGTGGGGGTCTATGAGGTGATGCGTATTACCGAGCACTTGCAAAAAATGATCTCTGACGGGCTGCCCGCTGAGCACATTAAGGAAGCGGCGGTTGAAGAAGGGATGCAAACCCTGCTGTCTTACAGTCTGAACCTGGTGAAGCAAGGTTACACAACGCTTGATGAAGTAGAACGGGTAACCTTTACCGATACGGGGTTAGAAGCCGAGCTCAAGGCTAAACGGAAGAGTATATTAAGCTGCAATACCTGCGGTGCAGAGCTGCACCACGAATGGCTAGACTGCCCCTATTGTTTGACACCGCGTTTTTCGAGTTGAGCCGCGCAAACGGTCTCAGCTGGCTGGCTTGATTGACCGATTGATTGACCGAACACGTTAACTAAACGTTAACAGCATAAACGTCGATAGCATAATACATCCGCCGAGGTAGCCCTATGGACTTGATGATTGAAGACTTGATGGAAGAAGTAGTCGAGCGCGGTGGGTCTGACCTCCACCTGTCTGCCGGGCTTCCCCCCTATATTCGCATCAGCGGACATTTAACCCCAACTGAGCACCCCCCGTTGACCCCCGAGCAGTGCCAGCGTCTAATCTTCAGCATGCTCAACAATACCCAGCGCAAAACCCTGGAGCAAACCTGGGAGCTAGACTGCTCTTACGGCGTACGGGGTTTAGCTCGGTTTCGAGTCAATGTTTACAAAGATCGGGGCACCTATGCCGCCTGTCTGCGGGCCTTGAGTTCTAAAATTCCGAGTTTAGATCTGCTAGGGCTACCCCCCATTGTCACTGAGCTATCCCAAAAACCTCGGGGGTTGGTGCTCGTGACCGGGCCAACCGGGTCAGGCAAGTCAACCACATTGGCTTCGATGATCAACAACATCAACACCTCTCGGGCCGAGCATATCTTGACCGTTGAAGACCCGATCGAGTTTGTATACGAACCGATCAAGAGCTTGATCCACCAGCGTCAAATTGGGGAAGACACCAAGAGCTTTGCCAATGCCCTGCGGGCCGCACTGCGGGAAGACCCGGATGTAATTTTGGTGGGGGAGCTGCGTGACCTTGAGACAATTGCCCTGGCAATTTCTGCGGCAGAGACCGGTCACCTGGTCTTTGGCACACTTCACACTAGCTCAGCGGCTCAAACCGTTGACCGGATGGTCGACGTCTTTCCCCCTGAACAGCAGCAGCAAATTCGGGTACAGCTTTCTAACTCGCTGGTCGCCGTCTTGAGCCAAACC
Organism: Cyanobacteria bacterium P01_A01_bin.114; assembly: GCA_039815385.1. GTDB lineage: Bacteria > Cyanobacteriota > Cyanobacteriia > Phormidesmidales > Phormidesmidaceae > SIO4C1. Next base: position 6,354 of record JBCBZL010000215.1, on the reverse strand, counting down.
CTGATTCCAAAGGCCAACCCTAAACCGGGTGAATTTGGTCGGGTGATGGCGCAGGAAATCATGGTAGTCACCCCGGCCATTGCCAACTTGATTCGTGAAGGTAAAACTGCTCAGATTTACGGCGCAATTCAGACCGGTGCCAAGCTCGGGATGCAGACGTTAGAGATGACCTTAGCCAAGCTTTATCGAGAGGGTGAGATTAGCTTTGAGAATACGATGGCGAAGACATCACGGGCTGACGAACTGCAGCGGCTGATCGGCGGTAATCCGGGCGCAGCAGGCAAATCTGTCGCTCAAAAAGGCTCCTACGCAGGCAACCGTCGATAAAATTCGACAGAAGATCCGACAGAAGTAGAAGCCCGGCGGGGTTGCACCCCACGCCAGAACGCTGTATAAACACTTGCAAATCGTTAGAGCACTAAGTCTATGCCTACCTACGTCGCTACGGGTCGAGATACCACAGGGCGAGCCAGACGAGAAAAAGTCGTTGCGACGACTCCGTCAGAAGCCCGTGTCTTACTGAGAGATCGCGGCCTTTACATTCAGAACATCAAAGAAGATCGGGGGCTCAACTTTAGTCTTGAAGATCTCAAGACCTCAATGGCGCGGGTCACCGTCAAAGATAAAGCGGTTTTCTCGCGTCAGTTTGCGGCCTTGGTCAACGCGGGCGTTGGCTTAGTGCGGGGCATCGGAATTCTAGGCGAGCAGTGCCCCAACCCCAAGCTGAAAAAAGCACTGCTAGAAATCAACAGCGACGTACAGCAGGGGACCAACCTCTCGGATGCCATGCGTAAGCATCCGAAAAGCTTTGATACGCTTTACACCAGCATGGTGCAGGCAGGCGAGGTCGGCGGGGTTCTAGATGAAGTGCTCAACCGACTGTCAAAACTGCTAGAAGATCTGAACCGATTACAGAATCAGATTAAGTCAGCCATGGCCTACCCAGTCACGGTCGGGATCTTAGCAACCACTATTTTCGTTGCGATGACGGTTTTCTTGCTGCCGATCTTCGCCGAAATTTTTGATGATTTGGGGGCTCCGCTGCCGGCATTCACCCGCTTCATGATGGGGATTAGCGAATTTTTGCGCAACCCAATCATGGTGTTGATTGCGATCGCGGTGATTGTCACCGCTATTTTCGCCTTTCGTCAGTACTACAAGACACGCGTTGGGCGAGAAACTGTTGACCGGCTATCGCTGAAACTGCCGCTGTTTGGCGATATCATCCAAAAATCGGCGACGGCTCGTTTTTGCCGCACCTTTGGGTCTCTATCACGCTCTGGGGTACCCATTTTGACGGCGCTTGAGATTGTACGCGATACGTCGGGTAATCAGGTGATTGCCAATGCCATTGACGAAGCCCGCCAAGAAATCCAAACCGGTGGGATGATTTCCCTTGCATTACAAAAGCACCAGGTTTTCCCGGTGATGGCGATCCAGATGATTAGCATCGGCGAAGAAACAGGGGAACTGGATCAGATGCTGATGAAGGTGGCTGATTTCTACGAAGATGAAGTAGAGCAAGCGGTTAAAGCCCTGACCAGCATCATGGAGCCGTTTATGATCATCATTCTAGGCGGCATGGTAGGCTCGATTCTAGTTTCGATGTATTTGCCGATCTTCTCCGTCATGGAATATCTGGGTTAGAGAGATTCAAACCCTGTTTTCCAAAACCCCCAAGGTTCTTAGAGAGCCTTGGGGGTTTATAATTCGGCGCTTTAATTGAGCCCTTCAGCGCAGGACTTCTTTGAGCTTGTGCTGATTCCACAGATCTTGATATAAACCTGACTGGTTGAGCAGAGCCTGGTGCCTACCCGCCTGGACAATATGACCTTGATCCATCACCAAAATTCGGTCTGCATTCGCTGCCGCAGACATCTGGTGGGTAATAAAAATAACGGTTTTGCGCTGGGTACCTTGGGAAAGATTGTCCAAGATTTGGGTGGCCGTTTGGTTATCTACACTAGACAGCGCATCGTCAAGAACCAGGATTTGGGCATCAACCAGCAGGGCGCGGGCCAGAGCGGTACGCTGTCTTTGTCCTCCAGAGAGGGTGATACCCCGCTCGCCGACTAAGGTATCGTATCGCTGAGGAAACTTGAGAATTTCTTCGCGAATCTGAGCGAGCTTGGCCGCCGATTGGACGTCGGGGGCTTCGGCTAGAGGGTCACCGTAGCGAATGTTGTTTTTAATTTTGGTACTAAACAGAAAGCTGTCTTGGGGCACAAACGCAATCACTCGTCTTAGACTAGACAAGGTGACGTGGGTGACGTCGTAACCGTCAATTAAGAGCTGCTGGGCGGGAATATCTAGCAGACGAGGCAAGGCTTTGGCCAAGGTTGATTTGCCTGCACCAATGGGGCCAACCACGGCAACGGTTTGCCCCGGCTCAACGGTGAAGCTGACGTCCTTGAGGGCGGGGGTTGTCCCACCGGGATAGGTATAGCTTAGATGCTGGGCAACCAGCCGCCCGGCAACCGGATGACGGGCCAGGTCAATAGCGTTGGGCTGGGTATAGACCTTGGGCTGAGCGCTGAAAATAGCCTCGATTCTATCTACGCTGACTTCGCCTCGCTGGTAGGCGGTGATGGTAAAGCCGAGCAGAGCGGTGGGAAAGACCAGATTGCCAACATACAAAATCAGGGAAATAAAGTTGCCTTCAGAAAGCGTGCCCGATGCGATCGCACGAGACCCCACCGCTAAAATAATGGCCAGACTCAAACTCGCCAACCCTCCCAGCAGTGGAAATAAGGTGTTCCGAGTTTTAGCCAGGGCCAGGTTGGCCTCTAAAACAGCCCGATTTTGGTCAGAAAAGGCCTGTTGCTCGTTGCCTTCTTGAGCGTAGATCTTAACCAGCGCCATCCCGCTCATGTCTTCTTGAATAAGCGTGCTGAGATCGGACAGCGATTGCTGCACGATTAGCTGCTGCTGCCGCAGACGTTCACTAAAAAGACGCACCAGCACCAGCATCACGGGGTAGATGGCCAGGGCCACGATGGTCAGCCGGATGCTGATGCTCAGCATGGCCGGAATCGTAAAAGTATAGGCAAACAGCGTATTAGCAATACTCAAGACGGCAAACCCCAGCAGGCGACGGATATTGTCAACATCACTGGTGGCTCGATTGATCAGATCACCAATCGTATTTTCACTAAAGTAAGCGGGCTCAAGAGTTAGCAAGTGCTGGAAAATCCGCTGCTTTAGGTCAAACTCAACCTGCCGACCCACGCCAAAAATCAGGACCCTTGATGTCATGCGAATCACCCACATGACGGAAGCCAGGACCAAAATTAGGATGACGTAGCGGAGCCCCTTAGCTAAACTAAATGAGATTTTGAGCTGATCAACTGCATCGCCAATCAGCAGGGGAATGCGAACACTGAGCAGGTTGACCGCCAGCAGCGCCAAAATCCCCAGGGCGGCATTGCGCCAGTGGGGCCTGAGATAAGCCGCCAGCTGATGCAGCTTAGACTGAGCCATAGGGCAATCGGTTTACGCAGGAAGGACAGCAGCGGCGTTGCTTGCAACACCGCTTAACCATCCTAATTGAATTTGGAGAAGTCAGAGGAGGGGAGGGTGATGGGGGATGGGTAGTGGGAGAGGCGCTGTATGCAACGCCTGTACAGGGTAAGGGATGGGTGATGCTAAACCTCAACATTAGAATTCCAACCAAAGTCAAAGCTCGGCAGCCAGCCTCTGAGAAAGTAGTAGCTAGAGGTCAGTACTTCATTCCAGTAGCGACTCGTGAGGGCCAGAGACTCGGCGTTGGGCAAAATTTCAGGCAGACGTTCTAGCAAATCGTCACCGCGATCTAGATCAGCTGTGTAAAAATCTGTGGGGCGCGCCACCACTTCCATATCCATTTGCTCAAAGGTAAGGGCGGCTCGCGACATGGCAATTGCTGGGGCAACTAAGACCACTCTTGCATCGTCTTGCTCGCTACGACCATTGCGGGCAGGGAGCACTCGCTGATCTTCTAGAAACTCTTCGACCTCATCAGCCGTGCGGCGGGCGTTGAGCCCGGTTTCGATTAAACGAATATCCTCGCCCAGCACCCCATTTCGCGCGAGGGTCTGACGGATAAACGCAGTTTTTTCGGCCTCTAGTTCTTCACCGTCGTCTGGCCCAGCCGTCACAATGACAAAGGGGCGACTGCCAGACTGTCTGTATATATCGGCGGCATAGATCAGCCGGCTCACCAATGCTGAATTGTAGGCATTGTTATCTTGATTGCGAAAAAGCGCATTGGCGTTGGCGGCGTCGGCGCTTTCACCAAAGACGACAATTGCCCCAGCTCGGCCCAGCCCAGCTCGCTCGGGCACGTCTGCGGGGCAAACCCCCTCACAGATGCTGCGTCGGGTTTCGTAGGCATTGGCAACAGCCCGCTCTGCTTGGCCTACCAGATAGCGAGAGACTAAGGGAGTACTGGTCAGCAACAGGATGGTTAGCGCGATCGCAACCTGACGACCGTTTACCTTGGTCATGCCAGCACTCAAGGAAGCCCCTAAGAAGATGACAGAAAGCCCTAGCGGCGACAGGGGCAGAGAAATCAAACGCCAAATGATACTGATGGTATCGTCGTTAGGATCAACAAAAGACACCACCATCAGGACTAATAAAACCAGCCCACCAAACCAGGTGAGATATTTTCGCGGAATTAGCTTGAGCAGGATAGACCATATGACATATCCGATTAAGGCCCACAGCAATACGCGGGTTAGCAGCTCCAACATAGGAATTCTATATCTAAAGTTTTGGTCACATTAGGTGCGTGAAAAAGCCATCAGCGAAAGCACCCGGCAAGACCCCGAGATATCCCGAGACATGTGAGTAGGTGTTAGTACGTGCGTTTGATGAAAGTTAAGCATATTCAGTCAATTTCGGCTACTGATTGGCACAAAAAAAGGAGCTAAACAAGTTAGCTCCCTTGGCTTGACTCTATCAAAATACCGGAAAATGGCTCAGATGCTACACCAGCTTTAAGTTTGGATACTCAGCAATTAACTCATCATCGGTCAGGGTCTCGCCAGAGACTTGGGGGGTCCACAGCACCTCTAGGGCCATCAGCCGATCGCTGGAGATAGCCCCCAGTTTGCTAATCACCTGACGAACATCTTGTTCGGTATTGATTTTTGGCAGTGATAGATGGCCTTGGGTAGCCACTAAAATGGTCGCGACAATGTACTGCCCCGGAGCCTGTAAAGCATCGATTGCAGTCTCTGAAGCGCTCTCCGAAGCCGCTACCTCGGCCTGCTTGCGCTGGTTATTGACGTTGGAGAGGGTTTCACCCGTGAGCTTACTGCGTTCAGTCAAGGCCATGCGATTGAAGGCTTGCTCGGCAGAAAGTAACCGAGTCGACTCTAGGGCAGCATCCGCATAGGCCCAGTACTCAGGGTTACGCAACAAAGACAGCGTAGACTCTTGGAGCACCTGGGCCAAGCCAGATGAAGAGCTCGTGTCAGCGCTCTGAGCCATGCGGTTGAGGTCGTCTTGAAGGTGACGAGCTTTAGCCAGCAGCCCCACCTGCAGCTTAGCCACCGAAACGGTTGGGTTAGCACTATAGCTAGAGCCCTCATCGCCCTGCCCCTCGGTGGCGCTACGGAAGCTGCGGACTAAGAAACTTGCGATCGCAAGAAACATTAGCATCGTAAACAACCCGCCACCGCCAAACCCAAACAGCGGCAGCATGAAGGGGAAACCAAACCCACCTCCCGGATAGTAGCCCCCCCCGGACGGCCCGCGGTAGGTGCGCGACGGTGGAGCATAGCGACGCGGGGCACGGAAACTGCCACCGCCAATGCGGCCGCCCCCTCGGGCGGCCAGGGCACCGTCCGCTTGGCTAAAAACCAGAGCAACGACCAGGCCAAACACCAGCAGCGGCTTGATAAACGGCTTTATCCAGGCTTTGAATTTGCTAAACATGATGGATGCTTGAAAAGGATGCTTTGTGTTCACTGTAACGCTTTTCAATCGCAAAGCGGAGGCTAAAAACAGCTGCCCTTATAGACGGGTTTCCGTACCCCCGCCAACAATCGTGACAATCTCGAGACGGTCGTCGGGCTGCATCTGGGTCGAGTCCCAAAACTGACGATGCAAAATTTCGCCGTTGTACTCAACTGCCAACAGTCGAGGGTTGAGTCCCAGCTGGGTCAACAGCTGAGGCAGGTTAGTTTGAGGTGCACAGATTTTGAGCTCGCCGTTGACCTGAATCTGAATGGGGGGGTCAGCGCTTGGCAATAAGGCATCAGATGGGGTGGCGTTAGACGGGGTGGTGTCAGACGGGGTGGCATCAGACGAAATTGCACCAGACGGGACAGCATCAGACGAGAATTGACTCATGGTAAAGACTGGCGT
>JBCBZL010000248.1:0-7624 GCA_039815385.1 Cyanobacteria bacterium P01_A01_bin.114 | reverse complement strand
CAGCCACTCGGCCATGGGGCCAGCCCGCCTGATGCAGCCGCTGATAGAGATGAAAGCGGTGGGCTTGAAAGATATTGTCACCCCGCAGCAAACGACGCGATAGGGTATAAATCGCATCTCCGACCAGCGGCAGCAAGATCGCCAAACTTATCCACGTGGTGCCCAAGGTTGAATCGGGCTGAGACAGTAAAGCAATGCTGACCACCGCACCCAGTGTGGTGCTGCCTGCGTCGCCCATAAAGATTTTGGCTGGCGACCAGTTCCAATAGAGAAACCCCAGCAGGGCCACTACCCAGAGCCACAGCACTGGCTGCTGGCTCCAAATCGCGAGAAAGCTGAGCTGTAGAGCCGAGACGCCCGCCACCAGCCCATCTAAGCCATCCATAAAATTATAGAAATTGATCAGCGCGGTGACCCCAACCACCGTTAGCCCCGTTGCCAGCCACACGCCGGGCATACCCAGCTGACTTAGCCCCGGCAGTGGAAACGCCCCGCAGACATAAACAATCACCGCCGCCACGCTGAGCTGCACCCCATATCGCAGCCCAGAAGACACGCTCCGCCAATCGTCTAAGAGACCGATGGCAATCAAGGGCACCAGCGCCAGCCACGCCAGGGGTGGAACCCCTGCGGTCAAAGCCGGGGCAATCAGCCAGATGAGGGGAAACGCGATCGCAAACGCAATAATAAACCCGAGCCCGCCGCCGCGAGGGGTCGGGCGCGTGTGGGAGCTGCGCTCGTTAGGAATATCCAACAGCTGATGTTGGAAGAACTTGCGAACCCCAGCAACAGCCACTAAACTCAGGGCTAGCGTAGGGCCTAAAAACGGCAGCGCAAAGGCGGGAGTTAACGTAGCTATCAGACTAGATGTCATAGATGGCAAGCTCCTTGACAAGGTGAAGGAAGTTAACCACACAAGCGAATTGCCTCAATTACTATAGGGGGGCAACCGGTGAAAATAAATAAAGCCTCTGACAAGATTTGATGCCAAGCAGTGGAATTGGATGAAGCTTGCAACCCACCCTGAGTTCGCTGCGCTGGTGAGTTCGCTGCGCTAGTGAGTAGTGAAATTAAAGGTGCACTGCAGTCCGGCCTCTAGCGAATACGGTGGCTGCCAGCCCAGGCGCGATCGTAATTTGCCATTGTCCACAAACAAAGAACCCATCAGGCGTTCCATCGTCTCCGAACTGAGACCGATGGGGCGACCTAACACAGCTTGCAGCCCATCACCTAGCCTACCGCCCAGGCGCAGCAGCCCAGGGGGCACCTCAAGCAGCTGACACGGTTTGCCCGCACAATCAGCCAAAGCCTTGATCAGGGCAGGCGTAGACAGGTCTTCGCCATCGCTGGCCAAAAACACCTGATCGATCGCCTGAGGATGGGTCATCGTCTGCACGATAACATCGACTAGATTACCCACATAGATAAAGCTCCGACGATTGTCAATCGCCCCGAAAGGCAGCGGCAGCCCCGTACCCACCAGCTTAATCAGGCGAGCCATATTACCCGGATTGCCGGGGCCATAGACGAGGGTCGGGCGAATAATTGTCCAAGTCAGGGCATCACCCGCCAGCTCAATCAGAGCCTTCTCGGCATCCAGCTTGCTACGGCCATAGGGCGTGTCTGGGCGGCAGGGCGACTCTGCCGTAAGCCGAGTGGCACTGAGCGTGGCCATAGCTCCAATCGAGCTAATCAAGACAAAATGCTTTACCCCGCTCTCTACACACTGTTTGACTAAACGAGCCGTGCCGTGAACGTTGACTCGCTGAAAATCACCCTCTGGATCTAAAGAAGTCTCTTTAATCTGGTGGGCACGGGCAGCCAGATGCACCACCGTCTCAACGCCCTCTAACGCAGCTGCCCAATCGGTCTGACCGTCAATCTCCCCAACCACCCCAGCACTCACTGGAACGCTAAATGGAGGATAATCCTGATGGCGTACAGCTGCGATCGTTCGCCAGTCTACCTGGAACAGAGCGGGTAGCAAATGCCTCCCAATAAAGCCCGTTGCCCCAGTTACTAACACAGTTTTTGATACAGTTTTCGATGGCGTCGCTTGGTTTGACATGCCTGGTATTTCACCTCAGCTGCGTGGGCAAATCCAGCAGCTTGTCGTAAATCTCCTCAATCTGTTTAACCATCAGCTTGGCATCAAAGCGCGCTCGGGTAAGGGCTTTGGCTCGGGTACCCAGCTGCTCACGCACCTCAGGGTGCTGCAATAAATTGGCCAAATGGGCAGCCAACTGTTCAGTATCCCCTGCAGGAAACAACAACCCCGTTTCATGGGCGTGGACAATTTCTGGAATGCCGTAGATCTCAGGCACCACCACCGGCTTGCCTAACAGCATCGCCTCGGTCATGGCTCGCCCCAGCCCCTCCCAGAGGGACGACAGGGCAAAGATATCGGCAATTTTCAAAATCTCAGGCACATCTTCTCGCGACCCAAGAAAACGAACGTTCTCGGTCACACCTAGCTGCTGGACTTGGGTTTCGAGCTGCGATCGCAGTTCCCCCTCCCCCACCAGCAGCAGCAGCGTATTAGGGCAGGCCTTCACCACCTGCGCAAACGCTTCAATCAAGTAATAGGGAGCCTTTTGCTGGTCGAGACGCCCCACCATCACGATTATTTGGCAGTCCTCAGGGATCTCCAGTTCGCACCGAGTGGCCGCCAAATTACCGGGCCGATCGAGCTTGGTAAAACTAATACCGCTGTAGACCGTTTGCGATCGCGCCAGCTGCACTAAGCCTAGCTCAACAGCCTGGTTTCGGTTCAGCTCACACACCGTAATGTAGAAGTCAGCAAAAGCCCGCAGACCGCGCTCTAACAGAATATAAAATCTGCGCTTGAGGGGTGACATAAAATCATGGAACGGAAACCCATGAATCGTATGAACCACTACTGGAATGCCTGCCAACCGCCCGGCAATGCGCCCTAAAATCCCAGCTTTGGAGCTGTGGGTATGGAGTACGTCAAACTTTTCGCGCCGCAGCAGAGCCACGATATCTAGCAACGCCCGAACGTCTTGCAGCGGATGGATCGGTCTCACCAGATTGGGCAAAGCATGAAACTGATCCGCAGCCGCCTGAGCCCGAGACAGCCAGGCATCATCCGGGTTAGCCGCCAGATGACTTTCAAACCGAGTGCGATCGTGATTTTCCACGGTGAGCAGCGTGTTATCTTGGGCACCGCCCACCGCCAGCCGGGTAATCAAGTGCAAGACTTTTATCCGACCCGCCGTCTGAGCCACCGTCTGATCCACCGTCTGATCCACCGCATGGTCCGCATTCTGAGCCATACCTATGCCACCCCGCTAGAGCCCCGCTTTTTAGCCAAAAGCTCCAAACACAGAGCTTCCCACAGATCTGAAATTTTCTCCACACTGTAGTGTTCTTTGATGTAAACATGCCCAGACCGCCCCATCGTCTGTCGCTGACTGGGCGACAATCTTAGCAGCCGATGCATCGCCTTAGACAGCGCGATCGCATCTCCCGGCGGCACCAAAAAGCCACTGTCCCCATCCTGAACCAGCTCAGGCACACCTCCCACCTGAGTCGCAACCACAGGCTTGGCTAAGTACAGTGCCTCCATCACGACATTGGGCATCCCTTCCCAGGCCGATGACAGCACCAGCGCATCCGATACCTCAAAAAGCTCGGGGATATCGCGCCGCCAACCTAAAAAAGAAACCCGATCGGCGATTTTCAAGTCGTTGGCCAGTGCCTGTAGCTGACCTTTTAAGTCTCCATCGCCAGCAATCAGCAAATGCATGTCTGAGGCGGCAATCTGGCTGAACGCATTGAGCAGATTAGGATAATCTTTAGACGGCTCTAGTCGCCCAATCGCCAGCCAGACAAAAGCGGTTTCAGCAATGCCCAGCCCCTCTCTAATACAGCCCCGGTCTTTAGAAGAGCCCTGCCGCTCATCGTCAAGCCGATGACCCACCAACTGTACGCCATTGGGGATGACCCTGAGCTTTGCATCACTGACCCAGCCTTGACGACTCAACGACATCGCCGACCCTTTAGCGTTGGCAACACAGGCATCATCCATCCAGTTTGAGGCCCGAAAGAGCCTGGTCACCAGCTGTCCCCCCACTTTCTCATTGCGGATCGAAGAGATGAACACGGGCACCTGATTCAGATATCGTGCCACTCGGCCAATCAGCGTGGCATGGACCATAAAGGTAATCAGCACGTCGGGCTGCCAGTCTCTTAGCCACTGGTGCAGCTTTAACAGCGCCCTTGGATCGGGGATCCCCCGAGTCATTCCCAAACTATACAGCGGTAACCCCTCAGATTTTGCCTCAATACCTAAAACACCCAGTGGAATCAAGGCAATCACCTTCACTTGATAGCCTTTTGAAATGAGGGAACGCGTCAAATAGATAACCTGTTGATCTGCGCCTCCTAAAGAAATGCTCGTAGAGAGAATGACAATGCGCGCGGTCATAAAACAAAGGTCCGATTACCCCAAACGTGGCTAGAACTTATCACCCATAATCAAATAGCCCCCATACAGGGGAAGAAACGGAAATGAATATCCAATATAGTTAGACACCTTGCCTGACCCTTTAATTTTCACCCTAGAAAAACCATGCATACGCAGCCTGAGACCCAAGACCCTCGGCAAATGCTGGGTCAGATGGCTGACACCATAGACGGTCCGCCCCCGCAGTTTGTTGCCCATAAAACTAGGATTAGGCGTGGTCAGTAACAAGCGCCCTCCAATTTTCAGCACCCTCTGAAACTCGCACAGCGTTTTATCCACATCAGCAGGATAGAGATGTTCAATAAACTCGCCAGCAACGATCACATCAAAGAATTTATCTTCAACCGGGATATCATTCGCCAAGCCATAAATCCCTTTCTCATAGCAATCAGGCAGCCTATCTAAACGATCCCTAACACAGTCAAGCCCGTAGGGCTGAATCGACGGCTTTAACGTTTTCAAAACTTCGCCACCTCGGCCCGTATTGCAACCCACATCTAGAACCGTCTGAGACGGCTCAGGAAAGTGCCGATAAAATTGCCGATAGCGGGTGGGCGTATAGGGATCGGTCTCAGAAACAATCTGCTGTTTATTTTGAGCCTCATACTTACTCTTGATATTGACCATGTGTTTACCCTGGCGAGATATCTTTTTCCTGCATACCGATTAAATTTCGTCTGGCAAACTTTTTCAAAGCTGTTGGCAAGTAACCATAGGCTAGCCTACTTAGCGGATATATGCTGAGCCAGAAAGGGAGATCTAAGGTTTGAACGGCCTGATATTGAAGCTTTGCCAGGGTATTTTGTCGGGTTTTATACTGGGTATTTCGATGCCAAAAGCTCTCAGAATAGACCCGATGTTCCCCCAAGACCTCAGGCAGGTTGGCAATCTGCCAATTTTTCTGGGCGAGCGCCAGCATCAAGCGCAGATCTTCTAAGCCGTCATCTATTTGATACCGGCCCGCCTCTTCCCAAGCCTGTTTCCTAAGGGTCGCGATGGTGTTACACACAGGAATGCACTTTGTCATCATCCGAAGAATTTGCGAATGCTCGGTGGGGGGCATCCGGATATAGTTTTCTTGGCGGCTTTCATCAATCAGCTTATAAAACCCGCCGACTAAACCCGCTTGAGGATGACGATCGAGATAGGCAACCTGCGACGATAGGCGATTAGGCAAGCTGATGTCGTCAATATCTTGCCTGACGATATACTTGCCCTGGGCTTGCTCTATGCCATAGTTGAGCGCCTTGACCAGCCCCAGCCGTCCGGGTGAGTGTATTTTTACCCTGACATCCTGCTTAGCAATGGCCTGAAGTCTTTCGCCAGTCCGATCGGTAGAACCATCGTCGATGATGATAAATTCAAACGCTTCATAGGTTTGGCTCAAGATGCTTGGAATCGCCTTATCGATATGCGCTTCGCCGTTATAAACGGACATGACTACGCTTACTTTTAGAGTCTCCATCCTTTGTCCTAATATTTTTGTCCTAATGTCTTTGTCCTAGTGACTGAGTCAATTTGAAATTAGGGGGCGTATCTTGCACAGCGCTTCTGAAACTTTTTTTGAAATTTTTAGATAGGGCTATCAAATTGTCAAAAGATTCAGTTTGGATCATTCACGGTTGCCAAAATCTCTAGAATTTCTTGTGTGGTCGAGTCCCAAGTTAAGCGAGCGCGCGCAAATTTAAATGCTTTTTCGCCCAGCCCCTCTCTCAGGCCCCCGTCTGCCTCAAGCAGAGAAATTTTGCTGGCCATGTCTTCAACCGACTCAGAAGCGACCACAAAGCCGATGTCATTGTGGCGCACAATCTCTCGAATACCGACGCTGTCTGTCACAATCACCGGCTTACCCATCATCAAAGCCTCGCAAGTTGAGATACTAAATCCTTCCAGAGAGTTCATTTTTTGAGACAGGCGAGACGGCTGCACATAAATATCGGCAAAGGCATAGAGGGCAGGAAGATCTTTTCTATCCACAAAATTGAGAAACTTTACCCTGTCTTCAATCCCGAGCTGGCGCGGCAGCTCTAAGAGAGCAGGGTCTCTCACCCGCCCCGCCACAATGTAGATCAGAGGGCTGTTTTGCTGACCCCTCAGCTGAGCCAAGGCCCTGATGACCAAGTCCTGACCTTTGCGATCGCTAACCGTCCCCACTGTCAGCACCACCTTCGTCTGTGGATCGATCGCCAACTGGGTTCTCAGCCTGCCAGCCGCCGCTAGCGTTGCCAAATCTTCTAAATCATAAACGGACTCGTCTGCCCCCAAACTCACCACCGAGTGGCTAGTTTTGACTCGCTGATAATTTTGATCAAAAAACGTTTTAGTCAAATCGCTATTAAAAATAATGTGAGCCGCAAACTCAAGGGCCCCAGCATACAGCCTGGAATACCTTAAAAACTCTGTGCCATGGCCGATAATGACGTAGCGAGCACCGAGCAAGCGATTCATCAAAAAAGCAATCGTGGCAGAGCTGCCATCGCAGGCCATAACAAGAGTGGGTTGAAAGCGTAGATAAACCCAAATCGACTTCAACAATCGATAGACCGCCGTCAGTGGATAGTAAATGGCTTTGACCCTGAATAAGGGCATTTCTGCATAGCGCGCAATTGGCCCCGGGAAGGCGCTGTCAAACTCGCTAACCTGATCGGCCTCAAAGTGGTTAGCCGAAGCCAGCACGCTGACCGCTAAATTATGATCTTTGCACAGCTTAGCGCTGACTTGATAGGCATACTCCCCCACCCCCCCGGAATAGGGCGGAAACTCGGAGGCCAGAAAAAGGACTTTCATACGCCGCATCCAGGGTAAAAACGTAAGCGCATCAAATACTCCATTTCTTTGCTTCGTCGCTGCTGATATTTGAATAAACTTCTCGAGCGTTGAACTTCATGATGCCGGGCAGGATGGCCGCTGGCAAAATCCACTCGTTGCGGGTCAGCCAGCGGGTATCGTAGGAAAGCTTAAGTTTTTCAGTTTGCGATCGCATCCGATTGCTGCGAATAATATGACTTTCAGAAAAAGACAGGTCGGATTTCGCTGTGCTGACGGATAGATTCAAAAACTTGAAGATCCGATCCAGCGTCATCTCTGGATGCAGACAAAGTTCTTCGTATCCCACCTGGAGATAAGGAATTTTTT
>JBCBZL010000366.1:0-4453 GCA_039815385.1 Cyanobacteria bacterium P01_A01_bin.114 | reverse complement strand
TCACCCGATTAGCCCTGGTTTGGAGCGCGATTTCGACGCAGGGTTCAGCCTGGGCCAGGACGCAGGGCTCGCCCACAATATAGTTGCCAGAGGCGGCCACTCGCACGGCATAGATTTCGCTGTCTGCCAGCTGGTTAACCACTTGTTCAACCGCTGTGGGGGAAATGCGCAAGATCTGAACTTCGGTGTTTGCATCGGGCCAGATTTTGCGCAGGGCGAACTGGTTAGCTTCGGCTAAAAGTTGTTCAACCTCTCGGGTCGCTGCACTCACAGATTCAGCTCTGATCAGGTACATCGCCAGGGTTTCATTGCGGCTAACGGCAACGTTACCGCTCCGGAGTTTGACAAATTCGGCTTCCAGCCGACCGATTTCTTCGGCCAAAAACACTCGCTCGGTTTCTAAGCTACTCAAGTCGCTTTCACGCTGGGCAATGTCTTGGTCGCGCTGAATGATTTCTTGATCGCGCTGAGCGATTTCTTGATCGCGCTGGGCGATTTCTTGATCGCGCTGGGCAATGTCTTGGTCGCGCTGGGCGATTTGGCCTCTCACCTCCTCCTGTCGAGCGATCAACCCCTGTCGTTCTTGCTGCAAACGGTCAATTTCGGTGCGCAGCTGTTCGGCTTGGTCAGAGATGGCCTGCTGCCGATCAATCAAGGCGATCCGATCTTCCTGTAGGCGATCAATTTCAGTGCGCAGCTCGCCTGCCTGACTGTCCAATACAGAGATCACCTGCTTGAGTACCGACTCAGCCTCCTGCTTTTGTTGAATAACGGTTTTCAAAGAGTCTTCAACGTCCGCTTTTTCGGATTCAGTTTCTTCGAGGGCCTGACGGGCTTCTGACAGGTTATTTTGAATATCTTCAAATTCAAACAGCCCTTTGCGGAGCTGCTCGCTAGTAATGAGCAAAAGCCCCAACGTACTGGCTGAGATGACGCCTCCGGTAAGCACGCTGACGACCGTTGCTGTTTGACGCGGTCTGAGATTGAACAGCGATAGACGGGCTTTACCGACCCGCATGCCAATGCGGTCACCTACGGTTGCGATGACGCCTCCCAACAGCAAAATTGTCGCAACCAAAATTAAGCCGACGTCCATCCGCGATTCAATGCCGTCCGTATGTGTAGTCTACGTATAGGTTACCGTAACCCATTTAGGTAAACCGATTAGGTCAATAATGGGCATTTCAGACGGTTTTAGGTAAACTGCTGACTCAGGCTAACCGGGTCGTGCACCGTAATCTTTTTTTTGTGGATAGAAATCATCCCATCTGTGCGCAGATCGCCCAGCAGACGAGTGACGGTAACGCGCGTGGAGCCAATCGCCTCAGCAATCGCTTGATGGGACAGCTTAAGGTCGATGGTAATACCGTTGGCGCTGGGCACGCCAAAATCGCGACATAAGATGAGTAAAAAACTGACCAGTCGTGAGCCCATGTCTCGGTGGGCCAGGGTTTCGATCATCATCTCAGTTTGCAGAATGCGAGAAGACAGCCCCCGAAGCATTAGCATAGATAGCTCGGGATGTTCTTCTAGCGCTTGCTCTACCTGATCGATGGGCAGGGAAAGCAGCTCCACAGGGGTAAAGGCTACCGCGTGATAAAACCGATCGGAACGGTGCCCTGTGATGAGAGACAGCACACCAAAGACGCTATTTTCCCGGAGGAGTGCAACGGTGATTTCTTCGCCTGCTTCGTAAACTCGAGACAGCTTGACAGCTCCCTTGAGTAAGAAGTAAACCCGCTCGGCAGGATCCCCGGGGAAGAAAATGGTTTTACCGCGCTCATAAGCTTCGACAACTGGCGGAAATGACCCTCCAGAAATCTGACGGAGGAGGTTGGCAAGGGGTTTCTGTTGAGTCACAACCATAGTTGAGGATTGAAAAGGGGCGTTCGCACGGAGGCTGCCTAGCAGCTTAGCGGGCTCGAAAGCCAAAGCAGTTCAAAAATTTCATACATTCTAAATCCAGGTTGTAAAAAAACAATGACTTCTTGACTTTAGACTCAATAAAACTCAAGTCAGGAGGGTGTTTTGTATTCGGTGATACGTAACTGCGCGTAATTAACGAAATCGCCAGCCCTATTCAGGGGGGGCAATTTTTCAGTATGCTCCTATGGGCGCGTGCGTGCATGATAGCGCGTGCAGTACAGATTCGCTCAACCCATAGGAGACCCTATCAAAAGACCATGCTAGACCTGACAGGAAAAAACGCCCTCGTAACCGGGATTGCCAATAACCGCTCTATCGCTTGGGGCATTGCCCAGCAGCTGCATGCGGCGGGCGCAAATCTAGGGATCACCTATTTGCCAGACGATCGGGGGCGGATGGAAGGTAAGGTGAGAGAGCTAACAGCGTCTTTAAATCCAGATTTGTTTTTGCCTTGCAACGTGCAAAATGATGAGCAGGTTGCGGCAACCTTCAGCGAAATTGAAAAAAAGTGGGGGCGGTTAGACATTGTAATTCACTGCCTGGCGTTTGCTAATCGAGATGACCTAACCGGTGACTTTAGCAATACGTCTCGTCAAGGATTTCAAACTGCGTTAGATATTAGTGCCTATTCGCTCCTACAGCTGGCAAACGGTGCTAAAGCTTTGATGACCGAGGGGGGCAGCATCGTGACGCTGACCTATCTGGGCGGGGCTAGGGTAGTGCCCAACTACAATGTGATGGGAATTGCCAAGGCGGCGCTTGAAATGAATGTGCGCTACTTGGCTGCAGAGCTGGGTCCCCAAAACATTCGTGTAAACGGGATTTCAGCTGGCCCGATTAGAACCCTGGCGTCATCGGCGGTGGGCGGCATTTTGGATATGATTCACCATGTTGAAGCGGTGGCCCCGCTCAGGCGCACGGTGACCCAAAAGGAAGTAGGCAACGCTGCCGCGTTTTTGACAAGCGATTTGGCCAGCGGGGTAACCGGGCAGATTCTCTATGTCGATTCTGGTTACGAAATCATGGGTATGTAACTGTTGACGCGCGATATATCGCGCCTCCACCTCCACAGAGAAATGCCTCCACAGAGAAATGCCTCTACAGAGAAATGCCTTCTATAGAGAAATATTGGGTTGTTCTGAATAATTCGGGATGTGATTTTTAATCAGGATTAATCAGTAAAGGTAGAGTCAATCGCCCCAACAGGAATGTTTGTCTTAGCGAAGAGCGATCGCAACGCCACCGTCTGAGCCTCGGGCATCTGGCCATAGCTAAACCCGCAGGGGATAGACTCAGGCAGCAACTGGCAAAGCTGCTCAAAAACGTAGGGGCTACCGTAGACCACTATGGCCTCTAAGCAGTTGACGGACAGTAGCGCCTTGATATAGCGCTGGGCCAGCTCGGTCAGGTTGGCACTGCTGCGAAACGGATTGCCTCGGATAAACAGCTGTAGCAGTGTGGGGGTGTTTGCTGGGCCGACCGGCCATCGGCCATCTACCAGGTGGGGCTGGTAGCCCTGCTGAGTTGGCAATATAATGGCGGGCGCAGTGCGGGGTAGATAGCGGCATCCGACCAAATCATCTACCAAAATTAAGCTGTGCCTGAGACCGTCTGGCGAGGTCGCCTTCAAGGCACCCCGCTGCTGGTGAGCCGTTTCTAAAATGGCCTGCTGGAGCTGACGAGCAGGTGGCTGGGCAATGTGTTCAAGCTGCACCGGGGGCGGAATATCGTGCTCCCAGGCGTGGCAGGAGGGGGCGCTGTCGGTGAGCCCAGTTTTATACTTACCGCGCCAGATACGCTCGACGCTGGTGCGAATCTGGGCTGGGCTAAGCCGCCCGGTGCGGACCGCTTCACAGACAGCCTCAATGGCCCCGAGGGGATCAGCGGGCATCAGCAGCACATCGGCCCCGGCCTCCACCGCCAGCACGGCTGCCTCAAAAGGGCCGTACTGCTGGGTAATGGCCCCCATCACCAGGGCATCGGTGACGATGATGCCGCTAAAGCCTAAATCTTGGCGCAGCAGGCCGGTCAAGGTGGCTTTAGACAGGGTGGCGGGATATTCAGCATCCAGAGCCTTGAGGGCCAGATGGGCGGTCATAACGCTATCTACGCTGGCCGCGATCGCACCCTCAAACGGCACCAGCTCTAGCTGCTGCAGACGCTCAAACGGGTGGGGTACCACTGGCAATGTCAGGTGAGAGTCTACCGCTGTATCGCCATGACCTGGAAAATGTTTGGCGGTGGTCAGTACCGGATAGGCCTGAGCCCCTCGAATAAAAGCCGCAGTCAGCTGGCTGACGACATGGGCGGTCTCACCAAAGGCCCGCACGTTGATGACCGGGTTGGCCGGGTTATTGTTCACATCGACCACCGGAGCCAGCAGCCAGTTAAGTCCAATCGCGCTGGCTTCTTGGGCGGTGTAGCGGCCCATTTGCTTGGCGTAATCGAGGGCCAGGGGCAAGTCGGTTTTGGCAATGGCAGCCAGGGCCATCGGCGGCGGAAACCACGTGGCCCCACTAAACCGTTG
>JBCBZL010000194.1:0-9528 GCA_039815385.1 Cyanobacteria bacterium P01_A01_bin.114 | reverse complement strand
ATCATGGTACAGGCCAAACCCAAGCTCAGAACCTTTGAAGACTACCTCGCCTACGCTGGTGGGGCGAATGGCGAGGCCGACAGCCGTTATGAGCTAACCAACGGAGAACTCATTGAAATACCGCCTGAGTCTGATGACAATCTTTGCCGTGGGATGAAGCTGTACGAAGCTTTAAAGGCATTGGTGGGAATGCGTCAGATCCGCTTACAGGGACTCGCTTTAGCGATGCCGGGGCAGCCTAAAAATCGATATCCCGATCTGGCGGTATTACGGCCAGAGCACCCTGACCAAATGCGAGACTTGGGCCAGGCTGCCATCACGTTAGAGATGGCTCCGCCGCTGCTGGTGGTTGAGGTGGTGAGCCCTGGGGCTGAGAACCACAGGCGAGACTATATTGATAAGCGTAACCAGTACGAGTGGCGCGGCATCCCTGAATATTGGATTGTGGACCCGGTGCTGGGGCAGGTCACCGTGTTGTTTTTGACAGAGCAGGGCTACGAAGAGACTGTCTTTAGGGGGGAGCAAGCGGTCAAGTCTCCAAGCTTCACTGACTGGACATTGACCGCGATAGATATGCTAGCAGTGTGAAAATAGTGTGGTGCGACAGTCATCATCAGGGAGCCTACACATGCAAACAGGACGGCTGGAGGCGTTTAGCGATGGGGTTCTCGCGATTATTATCACCATCATGGTGCTAGAGCTTAAGGTTCCTGAAGGTGCCAGGCTAAGCGCCCTACAGCCTCTATGGCCGATCTTTCTCAGCCACGTGCTGAGCTATCTTTATTTAGGGATTTACTGGACCAATCACCATCATCTTTTTCAAGCCGCCCGTCGGGTAAACGGGCGCATCCTCTGGGCAAACCTGCATCTGTTGTTCTGGCTATCGCTGGTGCCCTTTGTCACCGGCTGGATGGGCAAAAATCGCTTCGCAGCGCTGCCTGTAGCGATGTACGGAGTTGTTCTTTTGGCAGCTGCCGTTGCCTACTTTATGCTGAGTCAAGCGATCATTTCTCACCAGGGTAACGAGTCTGTGCTCTCGCAGGCATTGGGTAAAGACTTGAAAGGAAAACTGTCGATGGGGATTTATGTGATTGCCATTTTGCTGGCTTTTGCATCCCCGTGGGTGGCTTGTGTGTTGTATGGCCTGGTGGCAGCCATTTGGTTTATTCCCGATCGCCGGATTGAGAAGGTGCTATCTCGCGACGACAAGTAAGGCTTGGGTTGGGGTTTGTGGATAAGGGTAGAGGGTGGAGGGTGGAGGGTAGGGGCGTTGCATGCAACGCCTGGACATGTTGCATGCAGCGCCTATATATAGGGAATGGGAATAGGTAGGGGAGGGCCTTGTGCCTGCCCGGTGCGGGATGGGTGGCGGGCAGCAGGCCAGACGGGCGTGCTACCCTGCATCTGTGCGCTTGAGAAAACCATGACCCAGGATGACCTATTAGCCCTAATCGATCAGGCTTATGAAGAAAGCTGGACAGAGCTAGACCTGTCAGGCCACGGACTAACAACGCTGCCGCCTGAGATTGGCAAACTGACTCAGCTAGAAACGCTGACCTTGGGAAAGGTCGACAAATGGAGCTATCCAGATGGGCGACCAACACCTAAACTAACAACCAATGCCCTGAATGATCTACCCGCTGAGCTGCTGACCTTGGAGCAGCTAAGAAGTTTGAATCTGAGCGGTAACCCGCTGGGGCAAATACCAAGCGTTGTTTTTGAGTTGAAATCTCTCACAGCCCTCAACCTGAGCGCCACCAACCTATCAAAGATACCGAAGTGCATTGAGCAACTAACCAACCTTACAGAACTTCGGCTTTATAGCAATCAAATTAGCGAAATACCAGAGTGCATCGGGCAGTTGACCAATCTTACTCGCCTCGGGCTCACTAGCAATCAAATTAGCGAGATTCCTGAACACTTGAACCAACTGATTGTCCTTACTGACCTTGGACTTGATGGAAATCGAATTAGCAAAATACCGAAGTATCTAGGTCAGCTTACCGATCTTACCGAACTTTGGCTCTCCAGTAATCATATTGGCGAGATACCAGAGTGTATCGGACAACTCACCAAGCTTAAGCAACTTGCGCTAGACAATAATCAAATTAGCGAGATACCAGAGTGCATTGGACAGCTCACCAATCTCAAACAGCTTTGGCTCTTTCGTAATCAAATTAGCAAGATACCAGAGTGCATTGGACAGCTCACCAATCTCAAACAACTTGCGCTTTTCAATAATAAAGTCAGCGAGATCCCGAATTATCTGGGTCAGATGACTAACCTCACATATCTTTGGCTCTATGACAATCAGATTAGTAAGATTCCAGAGTGTATTGGACAGTTGACCAACCTCACACATCTTTGGCTCCGTAACAATCAGATTAGCGAAATACCAGAGTGTATTGGACAGTTGACCAACCTCACACATCTTTGGCTCGGTAACAATCAGATTAGTGAGATTCCTGACTGCCTATGTCAGCTCACCCAACTCACCTACCTTCGGCTCTCTAACAATCAGATTAGCGAGATTCCTGACCGCCTGGGCCAGCTCACACAGCTCACTCACCTTTGGTTTTCTAGCAATCAAATCAGCGAGATTCCTGATTGCCTGGGCCAGCTCACACAGTTAGAAAAACTCGACTTTAGAAACAATAATATTGAAAGTTGTCCCGAATGGCTGAAAACTATGCCAAATCTCAAAACCCTAGATCTGCGACGTAACCCGCTACCGATATCGCCAGAAATACTGGGACCAACTGATTTAAGTCAAGATCCAGGCTCTATCGAAGGCATTTTCAACTATCTGAGCCAGCTGCAAAGTGGTGACGTGCGTCCCCTCAACGAGGCCAAGCTGTTGCTGGTGGGTCAAGGCAGCGTTGGCAAAACCTCTTTGATTCAGCGGCTGATTGATAACCAGTTCAACCCCAATCAGGCCCAAACCGACGGCCTCAGCGTTCGCGATTGGCCAGTTCACGTCAACAGCAAGGACGTGCGCCTCAACGTCTGGGATTTTGGCGGCCAAGAAATCTACCATGCCACCCACCAGTTTTTTCTCACCAAGCGCAGCCTCTACCTGCTAGTGTGCAACTGCCGCACCAGCGAAGAAGAAAATCGCCTGGAATATTGGCTAAAACTGATTCAGAGCTTTGGGGATGCCTCGCCTGTGATCATCGTGGGCAATAAATGTGATGAACAGCCCCTAGATATCAACCGCAAAGCCCTGCGAGATAAATACCCCAATATCAAAGCCATTCTCGAAACCTCCTGCCAAACTGGCGAGGGCATGGATCAGCTCCACACTGCCATTCTCAAAGAGGTTGCCCAGCTGCGAGAGGTCTACAACCTGCTGCCCCTCTCCTGGTTTCAGGTCAAAGAACAGCTTGAAGCCATGGATCGAGACTTTATCTCTTACAGTGAATATCTCGGCATTTGCCATCAGCACGCCATCTTCGACGAGCAAAACCAGGAACAGCTGATTGACCTGCTCCACAACCTGGGCCTGGTGCTCAACTTTCGCGAACATGCCCTGCTGCACAACACCAATGTGCTTAACCCCAACTGGGTCACCGAAGGCATCTACGCCCTGCTCAGCGACGATGACCTCAAAACCCAAACCAAAGGCCAGCTCACCTTGGCCGAGATGACCCGCATTTTGCCCGCCGGGCGCTACCCCGCCGATCGCCATCACTACCTGACTGAGCTGATGAAAGAATTTCAGCTCTGCTTTGATCTACCCGACTGTCATCCCCAGCGCCACCTCATCCCCGGCATTTTGCCCAAAGAAGAGCCCGACAATACGGATTTAGAAGGCGACACCCTGGAGTTTCAGTATCACTACACTGTCTTACCGGCGAGCATTATCTCCCGGTTTATCGTCCTTACCCATGAAAAAATCCACGACCAAACCTACTGGCGTAGCGGCGTCATGCTGGCTTACACCGAAGGGGATGAAGTCTATAACATCGCCCGCATCAAAGCCGACCCCGCCGACCACAAAATCTTTATCGCCATCAGCGGACGAGACACTACCCGGCGTTTGTTCTTGGGCATTATTCGCGATGTTTTCAAAAAAATCCATACCAGCTTTGCCAAACCCACCGAATGGGTTCCCGTCCCTGGGCACCCCGAGCATCCTCCCCTCGACTATCAAGAGCTGCTGGGGCTAGAAGACATGGGCATTAAAGACCTCCCCATTGGCAAACTCCGCATCAGCGTCAACCTGCGCCAGCTGCTAGACGGCTACGAACCGATCGAAGCCCGCCGCCGCCGTCAGCATCCTGATATGGATAGGCTAGGATCAGAAGATGATTTAGTCGAGGGCCGTTTCCAAATTGTCAACAATGTCTACAACACCAACCAAAACACCAACCAAAACACCAATCAACAGCGCCAGGGTCAAATTCAAAACCGTAAGGACAAATCCATGACTGAAATTACCAACAACAATCAAGGCGCTAACATCGGCAACTTTGTCAACGAAGCCAAAGACACCGCCCAGGTGAGTGCCTCAAATTTCACCCAAACCAGCGGCACCAGCACCGCCGAGCTATTGCAGATCGTTGCCCATCTGCGCCAGCTCACCGCCCAGTTTCCCCCAGAAACCCAAGAAGACATCATCATTGAGATCGACGATGTCGAAGAGGAAATCAAAAAGCCTGAAAATGAGCGTAAACCAGCCAAACTGAAAAAACGTCTGACAGCCCTGCTGACTGCGGCTTCTCTAATTTCGGGATCTGTTGCCAGCGCTAACAAATTTGCCGATGATGTGATCGAACTGGGCAACAAGGTCGGTATCGAGCTTCAGCTGCCCTCAGCCCCTTAGCAGCAACTGATATCATAGAAGCAAGTATCCATTGGATAGATCGTCCAATGGCCTGACTTTAGAGGCTGAGTAATGAAGGACTATCACATCAATATTTTTTATAGCGAAGAAGATGAAGGCTACATTGCAGATATTCCGGATCTTGAATACTGTTCTGCCTTCGGAGAAACATCTATTGAAGCCTTACAAGAACTCTCTCACGCTAAGCGAGCTTGGCTAGAAGCTGCCAAAGCTGAAAATAAGCCTATTCCACTGCCCACCTATCGACCTATTATCTATCAACTCAAATCTGCCTAGTGCCTTTAGTCGCTAGTAACATCTCGAACTAGATGATGAGGTGAATAAATCAATGCTTAGCCGCGATCAGCTCAAACAAGAAATTGATGCCGTGAGTGAACAAAACCTGAAAACTTTGTACCAAATTATTCTACTGTTCCAAAAACTTCGCCCAGCTACGGCCCGACAATCACCCCCTTCAACTATTGCTAATCCTCTTAAAAATAGCGTCACCTTTGAGCATGATTTGATTTCGCCTATCGATATCTCATGGGATGCTCAAGCCTGATCCTTCTTGATACCCATGTTCGGCTTTGATTACTATGGGAAAACACTGTATGAAAAAGATACTATATGGAAGATGACATTAAAATCACAGTGACCCATACTGGCATTCAGAAAACCGGTAGCAAGACTACTCTGACGGCGACAGGCAATCCCTGGCAATTGCTGTTTGATAGTCTGGGTTTGATAGTCTGGGACAGTTTTCCGATGATTTTCTGAATGATAGAAAGCAACTGCCGCTTGATAGCTGAGAAGACCTTCTAAGTGAAATAGATGACGTTAGATCTTAAGATCGAAAATGCGACGCTGGCCGGGCGGGATGGGCGCTGGGCGATCGCAATCCAAGCTGGCACCATCACCGAAGTTACCCCAACCCTCGACACCGCCGCTGGGCAGACACTGGATGCCGATGGCCAGCTCGTCATCCCCGGCTTGGTGGATGGCCACCTGCACTTAGACAAGGCCCTCCTGCTAGGGCAGCGCCCGGCCCAAACCGGCACCTTTCAAGAAGCGCTATCTGAAACCTTTAACCTCAAACGCGGGTTCACCGCCGAAGATATCCAAACCCGTGCCCGTCAGATCATCGAGGCCGAAATTGCCTTTGGCACCACCGCCGTGCGCAGCCATGTCGAGGTTGACCCAGTACTCAAATTGACCTCCATGGCGGCACTGCTGCCCCTCAAAAAAGAATACGCCTGGGGCCTCACCCTGCAGCTGGCCGTGTTTGCCCAAGAAGGGATTACCAACCAGCCCGGCACCGAGGCGATGCTACGCGAGGCGTTAGAAATGGGCGGTGACGTGATTGGCTCAGCCCCCTACGTTGACCCCGACCCAGAGCGTAACATTCAAATCATTTTTGACCTGGCCCAGGCGTTTGACTGTGATGTCGACTTTCACCTCGACTTTTTAGACGATGACGCCCCGCTGCTCCTACCCGTGGTGGTCGCCGAAACGATCAAGCGCGGCTGGCAAGGGCGGGTGTGTCTGGGTCACATGACCAAGCTGGCGAGCCTCACCCCCGAGGGGCTAAAAGATACTGCTATCCTGCTGCGCGAAGCGGGTATCTCTATTCTGGCGCTGCCCGCCTCTGACCTCTATATGATGGCCCGCAAAGACACCCACAACACGCGTCGCGGCGTGGCCCCAATCCAGCAGCTGATCGATCTCGGGGTCAACGCGGGGATTGCCACCAATAATGTGCAAAACCTGTTCACCCCCTTTGGCGATGGTGACGTGCTCAAGATTTGCACCCTGATTGCCCAGACCCTTCAGATGGGGACGACGGCCAGGCAAGAACAATGTTTAGAGATGGCAACGACTCGGGCCGCCCAGGCGATCGGGATTCATGATTATGGCATAGCGCCCGGTAAGGCTGCTGATCTGGTGATTGTGGCAGCCAGCTCGGCCTCAGAAGCGATTGGCGCTGCGCCGATAGGCCGTACCACGATTAAACAGGGGCGAGTCGTGTCAGAAACTACCGTGCAGAGAACCTTGATGCCAGGATAGGCTTTCTGGCGATCGCATCCCCCCTATCTGGCGATTGACACAGCTCCTTATTTTCTACCCAGCGCGACAGATTGAGGTTGGGCGTTTGCCGATGTTTTAGATTGAGCCAGATGAAATGACGCAATGGTCACCAGACTATCGGAGGCTGCATCCCACAGAATAAAGTCAGAACACCCCCACATATCGCCGAGCCGAAGCGTTTTAGACTGGGTGAGCAGGTGGCTATTGGCGTGATGACAGGCTTCGAGGTGATAGTTAGGAATCCTTTCAGAAAGGTGGTGAATGTTGTGGTAGCCAATGCTGGCAGAAAACCACTTGAGAACAGTGGGCAGCTCGAGATAGCTGCTGCCCTCAATGGCCCCCAGCAAGTAGTTCCAGCCTTCTGTTTTATGGGCATAAGAGCCTTCAAAGTTATGCTGTATAAAGAAAACGTAGATAAAAATAGCAGCCGAAAATGTCAGGGTGATTGAGTAAACGCTCCAGAAGAACCCAGCCCCTAGGAAATAGCTCAGAAAAATCCAGCTACTCACGACGCAAATATTGTTGAAAAGTAGGTCCCAAAACTCCCCTGCCGTATACCAATTTCTAGACTGATGCGTGGAGATAATTTTCGAGAGACCCCTGCTCGGATCTTGCCTTAGGCTAGCCAAGAGATGGCTGACAAAGTCATAAACGCCTGCCAATAAGGCCAGTCTAGGCTTGATAGCAAGATAGAAAAAGCCGCCTGGAAAGAGCATTAAAGGGTGCCTTAGCAAGGCATACCGTTTTTGACCGGAGGGCGTGAGCTTGGCAAAATCCCCAGTTGAAATCAACGCGGACGGCCCTTTATATCGCTCCCAATCGCCATTGGTTTTGTGGTGGTAGGCGTGCCCCCTCGACCAAGGATATTGGGGAATCGCATTCAAGACCCCCAACATAAACCCCACTGCACGGTTGACTTTCTTAGATCTAAACAGCGAATAGTGGCCGCAGTCATGCATCAAAGAAAAACATCGCACGGAAAAGAGGATCATCAAAACCAAGATCGGTGGCAGCAGCCAGAGCGAAATTGAAAGGGCTCTAAAGGCTAGAAACCAGAGCAGTAGATAAGGAACAACCGTGTTTAGAACCTGGTATGTGGCTCGGATGTCGTTGCTCTGCATGTAGGGTTTCAGAACAAAGTCCGATTTTTTAATTGAATTTTCCATTCAGTCAATAAATGCCTTTTAAAATTCTTGCTGATCGTAAGTCTGCTAGCTGATCCGTCAGCGATGACCCACCGTGCCCCATAGACGCACTCCCATAGATGCATCTCCATAGACACACTGTGTCTCAAAGCTATATCTCAAAGCCCTCGACCAAAACAGGCATTAATTTAATGATTTTCTATCAAGAATCTAACGGTATCCTAACCTAACACAGGTGGGATGGCAGACGTTTTGAGGGACGTCAGGTATCGTTGGATACATCTACTCAACCAGCTGATGGTATAAATCGAGGTGCCTGTGGGCAGACGTTTGCCAGCTATAGCGGCTGACAATGTCTGGGTAGCGGGCAATCATCCCTGGCTTAGGCGGCGTCATAGAAAGCATGCCAGCTGCGATCGCACCCACATCCTCAGGGTCAACCAGACACGCATCCTCTGCTGAGAGGAATTCTGTAAAGGGGGGTCGATTGGCGGTGAGGATAGGCAGGTGAGTTGCGATCGCCTCCAGCAGCACCAGCCCCCACCCTTCCTTAATCGACGGAAATACAAACGCATTGGCCAGGCGGTAGAGTGCGGGTAGGTCTTTGTCAGGGACAACCCCCGGCAAGATCAGGGCGCTGCCCAGTTCAGCAGCCTGGGCTATCTCCATGAACTCTTGTCGATAGTCTTGATAGTCAAACAAGGTCGCCCCTCCGGCGATCACCAGCTGAGCCTGGGGCTGCTGCTGGCGAACCCGCATAAATGCCTTGAGCAGTCGGAGCGAATTTTTACGCGGCTCGATGCCCCCCACGGTCAGGTAAACCGGAGCACCCTCAATTCCATAGGCTTTCGCCACCGCCGTCTCAGAACCCGTCTGGGCGGGCGAAAACCGTTTGCTGACCCCGTTAATCACCCGATGGGCCTCAATGCCGTACTCGCGCTTGAGTACCTGCTGCCAGACAGCGCTCACGCAGAGACAGCGATCGGGCTGATAGATCGATTTTTCTTGACAGTCGCGCAGGTAGGGGCTGCGAAAATTCTCAATGTGGTGGACCGTGCGCACAAAGTGTGAAATTTCTCCCCGCTCCTTTAACAAGGCCAGCGCATTTGCACTCAGACAGTCCTGAGCGTGATAAATGTCATAGGTCTCGGCATGCTGTTCAAAAAAACTGACAAACTCACCAATCCGCTGTTTGATCAGTAAGTCAATGTCCCCATCGCAGTCACTTGCAGGCACCGCCCAGGTCTGAAAGTCACCCTGGCGATGAAATCCTTGCCTGTCTTTATCTAGCGCAAATACGCAGGGGCGATGCCCGAGCTGATAGAGCGCGTCAGCTAACTCCAGCGTATGGACAACGCTGCCGCGTGGTTTGGTGGAATAGGTGAGCAGGGCAATGCGGAGGGACATGGGGGAGGGAGAGGGGGAGAGGGGGAGAGGGGGAGACGCGGAGAGAGAATTTAGGCGATTGCT